>JACAEL010000038.1 GCA_013388835.1 Candidatus Thorarchaeota archaeon
ACTCTATACTTCAGGAGGAACTGAGCAAGGACCCCATCTACGCCTCGGTCTGGCAGTCCTTCTGTGTCTTGCTGCCAGTCCGAAGTGTGGGCGTGATGGGTGATGAGAGGACCTACGAGCAGGCAGTCGTGCTGCGAGTCGTGGAGAGCACAGACGCCATGACCGCTTCCGTGAGCAGACCGAGCTGGGACACACTTCTCAGAGTGGCCTCCAGAATAGTCAACGAGGTCAAGGGTATCAATCGAGTGACCTATGACCTCACGAGCAAGCCGCCCGGCACGATCGAGTGGTACTAGACATCAACAGCAAGTATAAGCGGGACGCTGTAGGGGTTTCCACAAGATGCGCGGCCGTCTTGTATATCCGTTTTCCGAAGAGCTACTCGCCTACGAGTTCAGTCCGACACATCCTCTCAAGCCGGACAGACTGAGGTTGACCTACGAGTTGTCTGAGAGGATGGGCCTGCTTGACGAGGTCAGACTTGTCCAACCAGTACCAGCCACACGAGACGAACTCGAGATGTTCCATTCACCCGACTTCGTAGATGCAGTCATGGACAGTTCCAATTCATCCCGGATAGATGCGTATCACGGGCTCGGAACAGCTGACAACCCCGTCTTCCCGGGCATCTACGAGGCGGCGACCAAGTACGTGGGCGCGACGCTTGATGGTGCGAGAGAGATTGTCAAGGGAGCATCAAACGCGTTCGTGATCTCGGGAGGACTCCACCATGCTCAGCGTAGCGAGGCATCCGGCTTCTGCATATTCAACGATGTGGTTCTTGCGATAATGCTGATTCAGAAGAAGACACCCTGCCGCGTCCTCTATTACGACTTCGATGCGCATCACGGTGATGGTGTTCAGAACGCGTTCTACAGGTCCAAGGACGTGCTGACTATCTCGACCCACCAGACAGGGAAGACCCTGTTTCCAGGCACTGGCTTCGTCTACGAGACCGGTGGAGGAGAGGGCACGGGTTACTCGGTCAACATTCCACTGCTACCGGGCTCAGGGTCACCAGAGCTGATAAAGTCGTTCGAGGAAGTTGTGGTGCCACTCTTTGAGAGCTACAGACCCGACCTGCTTGTCACTCAGCTTGGCGTGGACGGCCACTACATGGACCCGCTTGCCAACCTAGCATTCACCACACATGGATACGAGCATGTCCTCACAAGACTCCGCGACCTGTCAAACAGTATCTGCAGACTGGGCTGGCTGGCACTTGGAGGAGGTGGCTATCACATCCTGAACGTAGCCCGTCTATGGACGCTCTTTCTGGCCATAATGCTTGACAGGAAGGTAGACGAGCAGTTGCCGATGGACATGGTGGAAGCGTGCAGCAAGATGCATCAGCGGTGTCCGACCACCATGCGGGACCACGACAGGGTCGTTCAGATGTACTTGGACAGGGCAGAAGTGGAGCTGGATCTCGAACGCACACTGAGAAGAGTGAAAGAGCTTGTGTTTCCGTATCACGGACTGGCCTAGTGTCGTTCAGCCTCAGCACACCCGGACGTGACCAAGTCAATCCACCGCTTGACAATCCGGGTCACAAGGTCGGACGCCGCAGCGACTATCAGTGAGTCAGCATCCTCCGCAAGGAGAGAAGAAGGGTCGATGCCAGACCTCGCCATCCGCCAGAGGGGAGGAAAGCACATGAGACCTAGTGCCTCGAATATTGACTCTGAGTCATTGCCAGCAACTTGGAGTCTGGTGCCAAGCGCATCAACTGGGGAGAGCTTCGAGTCGGCATCCAGCAACTGCGAGAAGGTATCCATGTCAGCGCTCATGACGACATCTGGATCCACGCAATCGTCATACACCTTGGGCTTGGAGTCTTCAAATGCGATCGATACCACCTCGCCTGTGTCGGTCGCACGAAAACAGACAGTCAAGTTCGCGTACGAGATGCTCGGCGCATCAAGTATCTCCTCAATCTCTTCTTCGGACATCTCCTTGAGCGCGTAAAGCTTGTCCACACTTGCTCGTAGAGCAGCTCTGCATCCGTCAACGACTGGAGCCAGATACTCCATGATCATGTATCTGTCCTCGCTGATCTCACGTCCAATGACGCTGAGCTTCTGCTCCAGTGTCTTGGGAACCTCGGGTCGTTTCAACTGACATCTGGTACTAGCTCGGCGCAATCCCATATAGAGGTGATGATGAGTGAGGAGAAGGCAGAGCCTGTGCAGATAGTCCCACATTGTGAGCACAAGTGCGTGATGTCGAGTCATGCTACGCGGAGCAACAGCACACTGACCGTCGTCCTCCACGCATCTCGTCGTTCGCGCACGGTTGTGGGCAGTCTGCGTCGCTCAACCTTCACGTCAAGATACGCCCCCATGCAGTCATCGCCACAGAAGAAGTGAAAAGCGACAGGGCCTACTGCATGCATGTGCTCACTGATGACGATAGACATCCATACACACCTAGGACCTGATAGGATGTCCATGAGCAGTATCAAGGCGGCTCAACTTGACCAAGAAGTCGACAAGCTGATTCAGGACATGGACACGAATGGCATTCAGAGGGCTGTCCTGAGCCCCTTCGGACAGGTGACCACAGACTTATGCCTTGAGGCGGTCAGGATGTCCCCCGACCGACTGGCGACAGCGTGTAGAGTGATGCCAAGACCAGTCGATGTGGCAGAGGAGCAGATCAAGAAATACGCAGATGCTGGATGCGTGGCGCTGTCGCTTGATGACCAAGACTACTATCCACAAGACCCAGCAGCCCAGCTACTAGTCAAGAACGCAGTTGATAGAGGGCTTCCAGTCTTCATTCACACTTACAATGCAACCACTGAGACATATGCATTCATTGACCGATTGTCGCTCGTGCATCAGGATGGGAGGTTCATGGTCAGTCACATGGGTGGGTTGTTTGGGTTCTCCAAGGTGCTTCCTCTGTGTGCGCGCGACAATGTATGGATGGAGATATCCGTGACACTTCCGCGGCTTGTGGAGTCTCCTCTGAGAGTATACCTTGATGCGTTAGCTCAGGACCTCGGGGTCCGCAGACTTGTGTTCGGGTCTGAGAACCGGTCGGACTATGAAGACATACTTGCTTCGCTGAACATGCTGGACATCAACGTGGAGATGAGCAGGTGCATACTGGACAGCAACGCACAGACAATCCTGAAGACGCGCTGAGTAGATCATGTACCGGTGTCATCGAACTCACACACAACCAGTCCGAGCCACCTGTACTCAGAGGACCACGCGACGTCATTGCTTTGACTAGACCGTGAAGGACCGGAATGCACCGGGACGGCTCCAATCTGCATCACCGTCTATGGAGATTGAACCTTTCACTTCCGTGTGTCACTCTTGTGAATCATCGCGCAAGACTGGTTCAGATAGGATGCGCTAAGGAATCGTTCCATCTCATCGACTTCCACCAGTCCAATGAGAGAGAGAGGCCCAGCCCTCACAGTAGGCAGGCGCTCGATGTCATCGGTGCCCAACTCTGAAGAGTAGTCCTCAACATACTTCTCGACGATGTCAACACCGCAGCTGTAGGCCTCCATGCGTTGAGCTGCACTCTTCAGCGTCTGGAGAGTCTGATGACAGATTGGGCAGCTTTCGCTCATGTAGATGATGACTCTGAAACGATAGCTGTCCAAAGGTGCATTACGGGTGTCAGTCACGACGTGTACCACGTCACCTCCCGCCGAGCGCACCTGAGTCAGCTCCTTGCTTTGCTCTCGGATGAAGGCAATCTCGCGAGCCACCTCTCATCTCTTCTCTTCTGTGCGAAAGCAGCCCAGCATCGACTCCCACGCAGTCTACTCTGCAAACACTGGAGGCTTCAGCCTCACCTCATCGCGCACAGTGTCCACTGCTCTAAGTGGGATGGCCTCCCAGCTGGCAATCTTGGACGCGTCATGATTCCTCTCCACTATGACGAGGGGTCCTTCAGCAGTATCATACCAGAGCTTCTTCACACGCCCTATCGGGAAGCCCCTGAAGTCGCAGACGATCTTGTCCTTCAACAGCCACTTGATTCTATCAGAGTCCATATGTTTGACCTGAGCATCGGGTGGGCTCCTGATACAAGAGACTGAGTATGTTGATGGTATCACAGACTCAAGGTGCGACTATCACAGAATCAGTGGGATCACCTTGTACATACAGTCGAGGACAAATCCCATCACAAATGGAAAGCCCATCCACACGAGATAGTTTCCCACCGGTGCGGTGAACCTGTTGAACTGCGGAGGAACGAAACTGAAGAACCCGTTGTCGACGGGCTTCCACAGCCAGAGCCCAATCTGCCTGCTAAAGACTGGCTCAATTGCAACGAAGTCAACAAGGAATCCGAGCGTCCCGGCGAAGACCAGCGCTGCTGCATCGCCCAGTCCCAACCACAGACCTGCAAGGTGACAGGATTGGCATACAAAGACCCACATGAACGGAATGTATACGGGCACACGACCTATGAAGAGGCCGTTGGTCGGCGTGTAGTGGTAGTAGCCCTTTCCGGAGACATAATGCTCACCCGCAAGTCCGATTGCTAGAATCATCACCGTCTGTGGTACAATGAACACCCCTCGCAAGTACCACAGAGTATGTGCCGTGAATGCAGAAAGCACGACGAATAGCGTGACAGCTAGGAAACCAATCGTTCGTGACAATCAGTCTACTCCCTCTTCTTCAGTCTTCTACCTGCCGAAGAGATGGCGTCACGTACTCGTTCTGAACGCTCGATGAGCTTCACAACGTAGCTTCGTCCAACCTTGTGCTTGAGCACTGTCTGGGCACGAAGTGTGTCCTGTATCTCGAGTATCGTGGCGACCACCTTGTCGACAGTGCGGCGGTCGATCCCAGTCTTTCGTGCTATCGCAGCTATCGACAGCGATGCGTCCTCACCCAGATCCTTCAGCACCTTGAGGACTTCCCTCATTGCATCCGGAAACGCCATGCGCGGCTCTGGCGGTACGACTGGAATCGACATGGTATATCGCATATCTCAAGCGTATCAGAGCATATATACATTACTGTGTACACATTATTATCGCAGTATTACTGTGTACATGTAGAGGGGACGCAGTCGATTTCCCTTACGTGGCCCCAATTACCGATCACGGTTCTAGCCGGGCTTCAGAGCCAGTTAAAGCTAGCTACAATGAATGGTAATGACAGAGTGTCTGTCACACGACCGTCAGAAGGCCAGCCAACCGCCATCGACGGCTAGGATGTGCCCGGTTATGTAACGGGCATCGTCGCTTGCAAGGAAACAGACAGCACCACGAATCCACTCGGTCTCAGCGAGCGTTGGGAGAGCGGTCCTTGGACGTATGACCTGCTCTCGAATCTCGTCACTTGCGAATGCCTCCCTGGACATTGGCGTCGGAAAGAAGCCGGGAGCAATACCGTTCACGCGTATACCATACTGCCCAAGCTCGATTGCAAGAGCCTTTGTCATCGTGATGAGCCCACCCTTGGCGGCGTAGTAGCCCACTTCTGTGAACCTGGTTCCCCCGTAACCAAATACGGAGGCGATGTTGATAATCGATCCTGACCGTTTCGGTATCATTATCCGGGCAGCCTCACGGGAGGCAAGGAAGGCAGAGGTGAGATTCACATCTATGACAGTCCTCCAGTCCTCCAGTGTCTGTTCGACCAACGGCTTGACAATGAACATGCCTGCGTTGTTGACCAGAATGTCGACCGTCCCGAGCTTGTTAACGCAGCAGTTGACCATCTCACGGATATCAGACTCACGTGTGACATCTGTCACAAGTGGGATTGCCTTGACACCATAGCGGCTCTCGAGCCTGCCTGCTAGGTTCTCGAGCAGTGTCCTTCTTCTTGCAGCCAAGACAATGTTCGCTCCAGACTCTGCCAGGGCGATGGAGAACTGCTCACCCAGACCGGCGGATGCTCCAGTCACTATAGCAGCCTTTCCTGCCAGGTTGTAACTCATCTCAACAACCCAGCCAACACAAATGAAATGAGCTGATAAGACTGCTGCTCAGAGACTCGTGAGCGCGTCGCACCAAGCACTCGTGGCAGAGTCAAGACTACGCATGGACCGGTCGTTGGCGATTGACAGGACATGATGTATTGATGTTGTCAGGCTTCTGCTGAACATAGGAGTCTGTCGGTCTCAGAGGACTCAACTGGTCCCACTCCAGTTCCAGAGGTCAGTTGAAGTCTGGAGCCAATTTCGGTTGGTCCGTGTCCAGATGACGTTACACGAGCAGGAAGCAGTGTGCAGAGTGAGCAAGACACATGTTATCACACGAGACTCTGCAGACACCAACGTCCCATGTCCTCGGCGAACCATCAACGGGGAATGTCTCACTGGTCAGACTTGGGCTCTTCATATCCCCAGTCCATGACAACTCGGTCGCCGGTCGGCAAGAATGCGCCCGGCAGGAGGTAACCAATGAGGCCCATCAGAAGACCAGCGATATTCATGGATCCGCCAAGAACAATGTATGTGCGTGAGTCGCTCTCCTGCTTGTAACTCACGTCACACCAGTCAGCCCCGGACATTCGGTCCAGCGTCACAGTGTAGAGGCCAGGTTCCAGAGGCATGACTTGCCGCTGTTGATAGACTGGCGGATTGGTGTTCGGTATCTTGTCGTCAACAGTCAGTGTCATGTTCAGTGTTCTGACCTCCAGGGTCTGATTGTTGACCACCGTAAAGTCGACAAGTATGACCGAGGCATTCTCAGCCTTCACGGTAACTCCAATCTCAAGCTGAGGGTAATAACCGGGAGAGTTGTACATCTCGAAGTCAGACACGTCGCCCTCGGTGACCACATAACCAACATAATGATAGGGTGCCATGAGGACGATGATGCCACCTATTATTATGACTGCAGCACCGCCAAAGTAGAAGAAGGCCTTCCTGACCAGCCAACCCTTCGCCATCAGTCACACTCGTTAGCGACATCGCCTGCGGAGCAATATAGATGTAACGAACAGCGCCTGCCCTCACTGACTCAATGCCCTCCGACCTCTCGCCCATACCCGCTGGAGTCGCAGGGCGCAGACCTGTCAGAGCGCAGCCTGTTGCTGAAGCGGCCTGAAGCAGAATAGATACATCGGAGCAATGCCTATTTTTCCGCCGACCATGAGTAGAGTGGATTGCCCGTACAGAACCCCCTGACTCCGCTTCTCAGACTGGCCCTGCAGACGGCCAAGACTCAGTACGAGTCATACATCGACGCGATGAGCAAGATAGAGAACGGGGAGCTGAGGAGCCTGTATCAGAGACTGGCCGAGTCTGAAGCCGCAATAGTCGCGAAGATACAGCACATGATGATCACGGGAGTCCTCGACGAGATAGAAGAGCTTGAGTCGTGGAAGGACGAACTCTTCACACCTGATCTTAATTTCTCCAATCGTGGACGGGAGGAAGCTGACTCACGGGCAGACATCTGTGACAGGGTACTACAGAGGAGTATCAGCTCGTGCTCGCTCTATATGCAGATGGCCTCAAGGGCAAACTCAGAGCTTCTCAGCCGGGTCTGCAAGTACCTGGCATACCTGAAGATGTGGCAGATTGCGGAGCTGATGAGTATGCGTCAGTCGCTAGGACTCGCTTGACGGACGCGACAGCTAAGGGACTCATAGTAGGCCCCCCAATGCACATTGCATAGCAGACTGACCGGGGGCTGTCTGCATCAAGCCCACGGCCCTGCTCGAGCATGGTCGCGAACGCCGATGCTTGTGACCCTTGGCGATGACGCCGACTATGGTTGGACCTGCTTCAATACGGTCGGAGACACAGGCAGCACGACATGCGGAGAGTCTTTAGGCACAGAGAACTCACTTCGCGTTCTTTGCCCATATGACAATGGTGACGACGAACAACACGTCGCCCGTCAGGACCAGCAGCCCCCCGGCCGCTGCATTGAAGACAAGAGAAGCTATCGGGCCAGCTCCCTGCAACAGGGCCAGTATGCACCCAACAATCACCAAGACTCTGTTGCGCATGAACAGCCCGACCAACAAAGGCACGGAGAGCGCTGCCATCAGCAGGAGATACACCTCAGGACTGGAGACGCTCATGGCAAGAACGAGGTTACCCATGTAATAGAAGAACAGACCGAAGATCGGAATCACGCGAAGGTACTTGCTAAGATCCACCATATTCTTCCCTGTCAACACGACGCCGTGCATCCGTCTTAAAGATTAACCCATATGCAGGTGCGAGTTCTCTGACCGCAGGCTTTAAAACCGGGACTGAGAGCGGAACATGGCAGAACTGACGGAGCTCCGAATCATGGCCTACATGTTCTATGTCATGTTGATACCGATTGCTCTCATACTATTCACCTTCCTTGCTTTCTACATCACGTCGGAGGGTTCCAAGTGGCAGAAGCATCGGTTCCTGGGTGTCTTTGCACGATTCATTCAGGCATCCCCAAAGAGGAGGTTCTTGGTCTTTCTCATGCTCCTGTTGTTGATGGTTCCAGCGATGCTTGGGGTGTTGGCAGGGTTTTGGTACGATGTGGTGATGGCAAATGAAGTGCCTTCCAACACCACACCAGTAGTCAACACACTGCTGCTCATCTTCCTGTTCGCTGCTGTGATGCTCCCTGTCATGTGGTCCCACTTCAGGATGTGGCGTCAAGCAGTCAGAAGTGCCGCGGAAGTCAGGATCAAAGCAGCCCAATAGGCTGCACGGTTGACGGCGATCATTCCGCGGGTGATGCACGGGTCTGCGACGGACAGACCGTGCTTGCCACAGGAGTAGTCTGGTTCTCACGAGACCGCACTGCTGTCAGTCCTTAACGCTCTCTGAGGCATTCAGTTGACCTAGGCTCAATGGTCCCTCACCGGAGTTTGTAAGACACCTACAGCAGTTTCACATCTGTCGGACCACTGAGCATTCGCTGCAGCACTTCCGAAGCCAGCACTGAGGTGTCGATAGCAGTGAGATATGTAGACCACGGAGACGGCCTCTTCACAGTCGTGGGCGGCGCATTCCCCCTCTGCAACACCCAAGTGATCGACTCCGGCGAACTGAGTGTCATCGACCCCGGTTGTGCCATAGAAGACCTCAGAGCATTCCTGAGGAGTCGAGGGCGCGAGCTTCGCGACGTGAAGAATGTCATGCTCTCGCATATCCACCCCGACCACATAACACATGCAGTACGACTTGAACGCCTTTCCAGATGTAGGATAGTCGCAAACGAGATCACAGCGCCATTGTTCAACGACAAGGAGAAGATGAAGGTCTTCCTGGGATTCCACCCCGGCCATCCTGTACGGGAGCACTGGGAGAGGCTCGTCAATGACAGGATGTACGGTGCACTGGAAGAAGGAAGAGTTGGAGAGGTCGTTTCTGATGGTGACAGGATAGCCCTTGGCGATGTCACACTCAGAATGCTCAGCACTCCGGGCCACACAGCAGACCACATGTGCATCGAAGTGGTCGAAACCAAGACCATGATTGCCGCGGACATTGACTGCACAGAGTTCGGTCCGTACTATGGCCACCCGACTTCATCCATACCATCGTTTAGGGATTCCATAAGAAGACTTCACGCAATGGACATCTCCAAGTTCCTGAGTGGTCATGCGACACAGGTCGAGATTAGGGACCATCGTCAGGCATTGGAGGCCTACGACCGCCAATTCGACATTCGAGAGGACCTCGTTCTAAACGCAGTCGTGAGCGGAGCAAAGTCGCTGGACGATATCGTCTCGGACCCCATAGTATACCCATCCCTGTCCAACGTTGTGTTTCTTCAGTTCGAACGGTGGATGATTGAGCATCATGTCAAGTCCCTGATCACCAAAGGACTACTGAGAGAAGACAGGGGAGTCCTCAAAGCCACATAGCGACTCGCAGCAGTGGCTGACCTTGTAGCCACACGCAATACTCCATATGCTGTCCGTGCGTTACAACAACAGACCTGAGAGAAGACAGGTGTGATTGATTGATGACACGCGACGTGAGAAGGAGCAATCGCCTGGCTGCCGAGAAGAGTCCATATCTCCAGCAACACTCCAATAACCCTGTTGACTGGTATCCATGGGGCGAGGAGGCATTCGAGGAGGCTCATAGACAGAACAAGCCAGTCTTCCTGTCGATAGGATACAGCACCTGCCACTGGTGCCATGTGATGGCCCACGAGTCATTTGAAGACAGCGAAGTCGCAGAGAGACTGAACCAAGTCTTCATCAGCGTCAAGGTAGACAGAGAGGAACGCCCGGACATAGACAAGGTGTACATGCAGGTCGCTCAGATGATGACCGGAAGGGGTGGCTGGCCTCTGACACTGGTGCTGACCCCAGACAAGGAGCCCTTCTTTGCCGGCACTTACCTGCCCAAGCACTCACAAGGTGGAATGCTAGGGCTTATCGAACTCACAGAGCGTGTGCGTGAACTCTGGCAGTCCGACAGGGACAACATACAGGAAGTGGTCACCCGTGTCAAAGACGCTCTCGCTGCACAACAGAGGCATGATGCTCTGCCCAGCGAACCGGACATCGAGGTGCTCAATGCCGCCTTTGACGGCTATGTTGCTCGATTCGACGACAAACATGGCGGATTCGGTACTGCTCCCAAGTTTCCATCGCCTCACAACCTGATGCTTCTGCTAAGGCACTGGAAGAGGACTGGAAACGACTTCGCGCTGTACATGGTCGACAAGACGCTCAGAGAGATGCGAAGGGGAGGAGTCTACGATCACTTGGGAGGTGGCTTTCACAGATACGCCACTGATGCGTTGTGGAGGGTGCCTCACTTTGAGAAGATGCTGTACGATCAGGCCATGATGGCACTGGCTTGTCTTGAGGCATACCAGGCAACGGGAACTCCACTATTCGCATCTGTGGTACGCGAGACGCTCGACTTCGTGCTGAGAGAGCTCCAAGACCGTGAGGGGGGCTTCCTGTCGGCTATCGACGCGGACAGCGAGGGACAAGAGGGGAAGTTCTATGTCTGGTCTGCTGACGAGATTAGGGCATCGCTCTCTGACGACGAATACAGAGTCATTGTAACTGCATTCAATGTCAGGGAGTCTGGTAACTTTGAGGACGAGGCCTCCGGAAGTCCTACCGGGCTCAACATCCTGTATCAGACATACTCCGACGAGGTGAATGCGAAGCTTGTCGGACTGCCAGTCGACCAGTTCACACAACTCCTCACTTCTGCGAAGAAGAAGCTGTTCGAGATGCGCAGTCGAAGGACCGCTCCTCATGTCGATGACAAGGTCCTGACCGACTGGAATGGACTGATGATAGCAGCAATGGCGCGAGCAGGGGCAATCCTCAATGAGAGAGAGTACGTCCAGTCTGCAGAACGTGCCGCAGACTTCATCATCACGAGGATGTCCAATGGTGACCGTCTGCTGCACCGCTATCGTGACGGTGAGTGTGCAGTGGAAGCGTTCCTCGACGACTACGCGTTTCTCATACTTGGCCTGATAGAGCTCTATCAATCGACCTTTGAGGTCAAGTACCTCGAACAGGCGACAAGACTCAGTAAGCTCACAGTCAGTCTGTTCTGGGACTCTGAAGGAGGGGGTTTCTTCTTCTCGCCAGCGTCATCGGAAAGCATGCTCACTCGTCCCAAGGACGCATATGACGGAGCGATACCATCGGGCAATTCAATGATGGTTCTGAACAGTATCAGACTCGGACGACTGCTGGGTGATGAGAGCATGGAGCAGACAGCACGCAATACGCTGAATGCCTTCGCTGACGAGATAGCCAATATGCCGATGAGCCACAGCATGATGCTGGTTGCCATAGACTACCTTCGCGGTCCCTCCCACGAGGTGATAGTTGCCGGGGCTCCTGATGACGTGGTGACGGTCAGGATGATAGCAGAGATACGTCGGAGGTACCTGCCTTCGGTGATGCTGATACTGGTTGGAACCGAACAGCAACGTGACAGCATAACGCGATTGGCCCCATACGTCAGATTCTATGGGCCCATCAATGGTCGTACCACGGCATACGTATGCATAGACCGCACCTGCCAACTGCCAACTGACGACGTCACTCAGATGTTACACCAGTTGGGTGTTCACCACTTGTGAAGAAGTCTGCTCCGTATTCATGGCGCCCAACACTATTCTTATCTGTGTGAATCGAGGCTCGACGGCAGCGACCGGTGGTCATGAAATGTCCGAAAGACTCCCAGCTCGTCTGGCACTCGTGCTGTTTCTCTGCATGTCGGCGGTAATCTCGTTCACTGGGGCTCCGCCGTCCCAAATACCACGGGATGCAACAGTCCTCAGCAACGGTACTGAACCGATAATCTACCGCGGGGGGACAATTGACACTGTAAGAGTCATTGCGTACGCCAGTCTGGAAGACGCCCTCTCTGCGGTCAATGATGGTGAGGCGGACGTGTTTGGACTGATGGTCGAGAGGGAGCACTACACGCTAATAGACTCATACCCCAATCTTGAGAGACAGTGGTCACACGACACAAGGGCGTGCGCGATAGTCCTGAACGCCCAAGCATACCCCTTGCATGACTCGCACCTGAGAAGAGCAATAGCTTTTGCAGTCAACAAGACCATGATCAGGGACGTCATGGGAACGGTGGATCTGGCGGACTTCGCAGTCCCCTTGTCAAGCGAGTACTCTCCCGAGTCCAAGTACGGAGGGCTATTCTACGACAGGGACATCGCGCACGCAAACGCCGAACTTGGTATGGCTGGCATCTTGGATGTTGACGAGAATGGGTATGTCGAAGCACCGAACGGGAGCAGTCTTACCCTGAGACTGACATACCCATATGATGTCTACGGCATGAACGAGACCGCGCAGCTGATATCAAATGACCTTCTGTCAGTAGGAATCAACAACACACTCGTCCCGCTTGATTCGGTTTCGCTCCAGACAGGTCTGGCCAATCACAGTCTGGACTTCGAGCTTGCTCTGTGCCACATGGAGTTTCCCCTCTATGATGCTGACTGGGCCATCAGAACATTCCACTCGTCAATGGTGTCGGTCGCGGGAGAGAACATCGCGCGGGTGAGTGACCCTCAGATCAACTCGATGGTCGGACGTCTGTTGGCAAACTCGAAACTCTCTGCAATGCACACACTCGTCTACGAGGGGCTCCAACTCATTAGAGACCTATGCCCTATCATACCACTGTTCTTCTACAACTGGCTGTCGGTCTACTCCACAGCCAACTTGGATGGATGGAACAATCACACGAGCGGCGGAGCATATTCTGTCTGGAACCCTGTGACCCTCGCACCGAAGACGGGAAAGCCAAGTCAGATGACCGTTGCAGTGCTCCCAAGTTTCTTCTCGGACTTCTTTCGCTCCTTGAATCCGTTATATCAGTGTAACAACGTATCGTGGACGCCAATTGATTCCAACTGGTACTACAGGCGGCACTTCAATCCATACCTCCTAGTCTATGACTCGCTGACTGCGACACACCTAGACGGTACTGCAGTACCTAGGTTGAGTACATACTGGGAGGTTCAGTTCAGTGACCAGAAGCCAGACATCCGTCCGCTGACCTCCAGGGCGGTCTTCTACTGCGACCCGGCAGCAAACTGGACCGATGGGACCCGGCTGACCGCACAGGATGTGAGGTTCTCAATGGAGCTCTATCGAAACCTGTCAGCCATCGAGGATGCAGAGATCATCGAGTCGGTCAAGGTCACCGGGAGTCACACAGCTGGTGTCAATCTCAACAGCACTCTGATGTACCACTACAGAGTCCTAGGTTCACTTCCTGTCCTGCCACTGCACATCATGGGTGGCATGAATAGTACCCAGGTCAGCGCATGGAATCCCACTCCGGCTGAAGCGATTGGCTCAGGACCATACAAGTTCGCTGAGCTTGTTCTTGGTGAGGAGCTTACACTGACCCGAAACACGGGATACTATCCTCAGCTGGACATGGAACCTCCAAGACTCACACAGATCTACCTGTCGCCCCAGAACCCCATCCCTGCTGAGACTGTCACTGTACGAGCATATCTGGATGACCGAAGCAGGATAGCAAATGTCTCTCTGAGCTGGACTAGTCATGTGGGAACTCTGAATTTCACAACAGAAACGACAATGCAGGAGACCTCTCAGGGTTACGTAGGCATCATTCCCGCCAGCATCACGTCCTCTTCTGTAAACTACAGTATTCGGGCGACTGACATCTGGGGCAACTCGGCAGTTCTAGCTACAGGGTTGTACCCACAGGCTTCGAATGGCGGTATCGGGGCACCTGACCTGACGATTGCCGTACTCGTCATGGGTGCAATCGGACTGGCTGCAACTGGCCTCGTCGCTCGACACGCGAGGCAGAGAGGCTAGACATCAGGCATACTGGCAGTGTGCGTGCTCATATGGAGTGGTCCCACGAACCGTGCACTCGCAGCACGCCGTGGGGTCACCGCAGAGGGAACTTGCGTGACCGGCATCCTGTGCACATGCATTCGGACTGCGGAAGTCGTGACTTCGCTGAATGAGGAGCTTCGCCAGTGCGTGGCTCTCTGAGAGCATCATCTGGAGTACTACTGCGATGGCTTCCTGATGATGTAGATGATGACTACCACGACAACGACTCCCACAGCAGCTCCTGCAACCACAAGGAGAGGACCATACACCACCAGCGGGTCACTGGGCCAGATCTCCGCAAGACACAATCCGGCCTCGCGCCAGGATTCGGCAATGCATGATAAGTGCGAGTTCAACTCGCTCAGTTGATTGGAATACTGAATCAATGCGCCATCGAGGTCCCCGGTGGTGTTGTAGACGGATGCCAGCGTTCGGAACAGGCTGATGATTGGACCATCGACTACGCTTAGGTTGCCGGGGTGAATCAGGCTGGAGTTGCTTGAGACTGCCGCGAAGTGCGGCAGCGCCTTATTGGCTGCTGCAATGAAGGCCGTTGTATTCCGCCCTGTGAGCAGAGTAGGCACACTGTTCAGACATGACCTATAGGCGAGGTACTGAAGCGACACTTGGCTTTCGACACCTATCCCGATGAAGAAGAGGAGAGAGGCCTTGAACTTCACTTCATCCGGCATCCCGTCGAATACCTGGAGATACTCCTTGAGCCCAGCACTTGTCAGGTCGTTTGCAAGTTCACGGTATGCGCTGTATCCGAACTTCCACAGATATGCGGAAGGACTGTCAGGTGCATAGACTGTGCCCACGCCAAGCAGCATGTCGCGCATGTAGGGGCCAAGCAGTTCACCGGGTTGCGCAGACGGAACGGTCTGTTTCTTGATTAGAATGCTGATGTAATACCTGTTGAACCAAGCGGTGTTTAGGCTGGTATAGGCTATCTCGGTGTAGTTGCCGCGTCCATCATACGGGTATCCGAAGTTCATTCCAAAAGACCCAACTCCGGGGTCAATGATTGTTGCTTTGCCCGCTGTGTCGTTGTAGCCAACTATCACAACCGCGTGCCCGCCACCTGATATGCCCAGATTCCGCAGGTAGTCGTAGTCACTGGCTGGGAGCCATAACGGGTCAACGCTGATGAGGAGCCCATGGCCCGAGTCAATTGCACTTCTCATGAGGGAAAAGGCGTCCGTCTGCCCGTTCAGCAGTCCGGCATAGATGCCCCGGTGCCTGAGGACTTCAATCTGCTCTTCTATTCCCTCCACCTCCGCGGAGAAATACACCGAGTAGTTGAGACCGTACACACGACAGACAAAGTCCACGGGATAGATCTGCGAGTACAGTGCTCCCGGGTAGAGTAACATCGTGTCATTGTAGCGTATGTAGGCAGTGGAGAATCCGACGCCTGCGGCCGCAAACAGGTCGTGCATGCTCAGCGGTATGCCCTCGTACTGAAGCAGGACACTTGTGGCAGCCCAGTTGCAGAAGCCATTGATCTCCTGCCACACATAAGGTACACCAACAAGAGGACCCTCTGATGCGGGAACAAAACCATCACGCGCTATCACAGGGTCCTTCCCACTCGCGTCGCCAAGACCCTGCATGAGCAGGCCTGTGAGCACCGCGAAGACCAATACCGCAAGTACCAGCCGACGACTCATTGGCGTTCATTCGCCTCGAGTTTGACAATAGAACATAAACATATGCACCGGTGATGCTTTGACGCAGACAGTGCAGGCGACACTCAGTCATGTTTATTCCCGTTCCGACCATGCACTATTCGAGAGTAACGTGAACTACCATCTGGTGCTCACACGCGAATGCAACCTAAACTGCTCGTACTGCCGCGGAGGAGAGAACATAGGCGCGACGCCAGATGTCCAGTACTCTATGGACGACCTCGCGAACTTCTTGGAGAGAGACCCCGACCCACAGCTCATGTTGTATGGTGGAGAGCCGACCTTGCGTATTCCGCTCTTGACGTCTCTGATGGACCGGTTCCCTCGCAGTCGCTTCATGCTTCAGACAAACGGTCTTCTGCTTCACAGGATACCCGAAGAGTACGTTCGGAGGTTCCACTCAATCCTCGTATCGATAGACGGACCTGAGACACTCACAGACCACTATCGTTCCCGTGGGGTCTATCGAAGGGTCTTGGAGAACGTGAGATGGCTGGAGAGCATAGGCTATCCGGGTGACAAGGTGGCCCGCATGGCAGTCTCTCAGGAGACGGACATATACGAAGCGGTCAGACATCTATTGGACCTTCGCGACCCCACGTTCGACCATGTCCACTGGCAACTCAATGTGGTCTGGTCCGCAGAGGGAAACTGGACCGATTTCCCCAGATGGCTTCAAGACTCATACAAGCCTCGACTCGAGCAGCTCGTGCACGCGTGGGTGACCAAGATGCAAGAGGGGGTTGTGGAGGGCATAGTCCCCTTCCTGCCCTTGATGTACTCACTGTTGACCGGACGGAGTTCAAGACTCAGATGCGGCTCAGGCATCGACACATTTGTTGTTCACACTGACGGCACGATAGGCGTCTGTCCCATCTCTCCGGACTGGGAGTTCTCATTGGTAGGCGACATATGGTCAACAGACCCAGCATCTCTCGCCAACGTAATGACCGTGGATGAGCCATGTCCGTCCTGCGATCACTTCTGGGTCTGCGGCGGCAGGTGTCTCTTTGCAAACAAGGAGAGACTCTGGGGACAAGAGGGCTTCGATAGGATATGCACCAGCGTGAAGCACCTAGTGGGCTGCCTTGAGAAGGAGGTCCCGGTGGTGCACGGCTTCATCGAGGCGGGGACCATCAGCATTGAGGAATTCAACTATCCTGAGCACAATAATGGTTGTGAGATCATTCCCTAGCTGAACTCATCTTCAGGCTCTTCAGCCGCACAGAGTTCTTTTCGCATGATAACGATGGGCTCCCCCTCGCTCTCTCCAGTACCAACCTTCACATAACCATGCTTGATGTAGAAGTTCAGCTGGTTCTCGATTATGCCATAGACGTCAATCTCTATGCAAGTCGCGCCCATATGCTGGAGCATGTTCTCGGCGTAGTCGACAAGCACAGTCCCAATCCTACGTCCTCGAAACTTGGAACGCACTGCAACCCTAGCGATGACACCGGTCTTCCCACGCAGACTGGCCCGCATGGTGCCCACCACCTGGTCACCTAGTAGAGCCACATAGACATTCCCCATCTGAATGTGTCGCGATATCTTGTCGAGGCCTTCCTTGAGGGCAATTGGGGTTGAGCCGAGTTGTTTCTTCAGCGGGGCGTAGGCCTCATTGATGATGTCCTTGATGATGTCAACCTCAGACATTGTGGCACGACGAACCGTGACCTCTGCATAGTTGTACATCGATGGTTCTCCTAGTAATGAAGTGGTTCACTGACACATAACGCGACTTGAATAAAACCTATCTGTTGTGACCGGCCCTGTATGACAAGTCGTGCAGACCTCTCATCGCAGGACAAAGACTGACACACGGACGGGCTTTCGATGTGTGTCCATGCTCAAATAGGTCAGGCTACGGGATGGCCCCTCTGCAGGCAGGCCAACTCACGACCTGACTTTTCCAACAGGGCCCCCTAGCCAATCTGTGCAAAGAACCTGATGTACAATGCCATGATTGTTTGCCAAATGCAAGACGTTTCTTGCTTCTTCAAGAGATACAGTTTCTGCTACTCCTCGTTCAAGCTCATCGGAGAATTCGTCTAGTCCAGTGCATATGCGGAGAGACTCATCACACTTCTTGTAGGTCATACGGCTTTCACAGTTACGAGGCGAGAAGCTGCTTGCATTTTCCAGTACATTGACTGCGGTCTCGTAGGACAGAGTGATTGAAACATGTCCAAAAACAGCGTCAGGACGTGGTAACACTCTTCCTTCAGGGTGGGGGTCAGTGTCTGCCCGTTTGACATGATCTTGCATTCGAAAACCTGCCAGCGCTATGACGTATTTCCCTAGTGCCTCTGCTCTGCCCTCAGAGGTACCTGTTAACAATGCTTTGAAATGACTCTGTCGAACTCGGTCTTCAAGGGCGAAATAGACATCCGACTCATCCTTCAAAGCTATGACTCAGGAGGTCAAGGCACTCATCGATACCAACTACGACTCCATTGTCATCTACGTGATGAAGTCCGAGGCATCCGCTAAGAAACAGCTCATCGGCCTTGACCTGTCACTGCGAAACCTCATCGTCTGACTTCCCAAGACCTTTATGAATGACTTGCATCACCGGAGGCCTTTGAACACCTCTCCCTGCAGCGACCACATAAGCCTTATCTGGAGAGAAGAAGTAGAGAAGCACCGGTTCCAATCAGACTAGAAGTAGGGTTGAAATAAGGACAAGAAAGATGAAGTAGAAGAAGTGGAGTCACAGAAGATGAGTTCACACGACAAGAAGGAAGTAGAAGAAGTGGAGTCACAGAAGATGAGTTCACACGACAAGAAGGAAGTCGCCGAAGGGGCCTGTGTCAATTGCGCAGTGTTCCTCTTTGTGATTCTTGTCTTCTCGATTGCCGCACTTGTTCTGTAGTGTCGCGTCTCAGGAGGGGCTTGACTGACATTCCTGATTGACCCGCCACTCTTAGTGGGTTTCAGCATGTTGTCGTGCTGGATAGGAGAGAGGTTTCCGACAAGGACAAGAGCCCCGATTGGTACAGCACTGGCCATCTTCTCTCTGTGTGTGATAGTCTTCACAAGCACCTCACTCTATCTCAACCTATCATACATGAACTGGTTCTGGATGCCTTTCTCGCCGGCGGTGACATCGGGAAGAGACCTCATGATCAACTCGGGCATATTCCATTTCGAGTCTGTGAATACCGCGGGGCTCATCGATGCACTTGCGGCCATACAAGTGCTCCTATATCCGCTATGGACATACCTCGGGCTGAGGCTCTGGCACCAGCTGAAGAAAAAGCAGCCAGCCAGTTCATCATAGAGTGATAGTGATGTCAGCAGGAGAGTCCGCCACCTGACTCAGGACAGACCGGCGTTGCGCTTTGCACGACGGGACAGGCAGGGAAGGCTACTGCCACCATTCCCGTTTGACCCTGTGAGTCTTACGCAACAGACACGGAGAGTCGTGTGTAGGACCGAGGGGAACGTCACTCTCAGAAAGTACACCAGCTTCTATAAGGCAGGTGTGTACGGTGGGATAGCGACGGCCTACTCTGTCGGATGCAACTTCAGGTGTGTCTTCTGCTGGGTCGACTGGTCCAGAGACTGGCCCGAGGACTTCGGTGTCTTCTGTTCGCCGACGCAAGTCTATGCCAGACTCAGAGAGGTGATGAGGGAGGGAGGAGTCAGAAGAGCGAGAATAAGCGGCGCGGAACCCACACTCTGTCCAGACCACTTATTCGCAGTACTTGAGATGGTGCATCGAGACCGAGATGACTTCGACCTCTTCGTAATAGAAACCAACGGAGTGGTGATTGCAACAGAAGACACCGTCGCTGAAACCCTTGCCCGATACGCCTCAAGAAAGAGGAGCGATGAAACCGTCGGACATGTGCGGCTGTCCATCCGTGGCGGGTGGCCCAAACCGTTCGAGGAGAAGACTGGATGCAAGGGGGAGTACGTCGACTTGCCGTTCCTCGCTGCAAAACGACTGTGGGATGCAGGCGTGTCATTCCATGTTGCGGTCGTGGTGGACCCAAGGTTCACATCCGAGGAGGAGAAGAATGAGATATACAGACGCCTAGGCGAGATAGACCCATCCGTTCGCAGAGGCGTGGAAGAGGAGTATCTGGATCCCTACCCACACGCGCTTGTTCGTCTCAGAGCTGTGGGACGGACCGATGTGACAGGGACCGAGGAGTCCAACAGGGAGCGTCAGGCCAGGAGCCGCATGCCGGTAGAAGAAACCGGCAACGACTGAGACACAAGCGTAACGGATGTACGCAACGTGCTGCTAAAGCTCTGCAACCATCGAGGGGGTCTACTGCAGACGGGGTACATGTATGGATAGGACTTCTGAGAACGAAGAAAAAGAGACAAGAAGGGGGCCTTGCAGACCCCACTTCATGAATACTACTTCTCCTTGTCCTTGTCCTCTTCTTCACCCAGTCGCTTGGGCTTTCCAAGCCTGCGACTCTCGTCCACCACGAGTCTCCGAGAGTCTGGTGTTGAGAGGTCGTGTCCCTGCTTCCCCTTCTTGACTCCCTCGGTCGTCTCTGTCGGCCATGCTTCACCCGGCTTGGGCGCCTTGGCCGCTACATCGCTGTCGACCTCCCCGGGTTCGAATGTCCTGCCTTCTTGCCGGGCCCGGTCAAGGACTCGTTCAGTCCGCTGCACTGTCACGTAATAGAGCATGGTAATGATCGCAGCGATTGGGAAAGCTATCAGCTTGGCAATGTCTCGAAAGAGGAAGGTGGCAAATGAGGTAGATGCACCCCAGTCGAACTGTGACCATGTTGACAGGACGGTCCCCGAGGTGGCACTCACTGCGATGATGCTGTCAACGTAGAAGAAGCCGCTGGCAAGGAAGAAGGTGATCAGTGGACCGAGGTCTCTGAGGCGCGAACGAGACTCTTCCACGGCCTCCGTCACTGTGCGACCGATGCCACTCATGGCATACAACAGGAAGAACAGGGACATTGCCACGTCCGCCGCTTCTATCTGAGGCGCACCCGTCCTCCGCATCACATTCACAAGGAAGTAACCGGAATAGACTGCGATGAAGACCGTGAGCAGCGCCACGTTCAATGCGGCACCTCTCCTTGCATACCTGAAGAAGGTCAGAAGTGCAATGAGACCGAACAGACCGAGCAGACCGAATGCCACCAACAAGAAGGGTGCGTGAGTTGCCAGATTTGATGCATATCCCGGAAAGATGCCCTGCAGTGTATCTGCAATTCCAAACGCATTTACGGGTATTAGCACATATACGGCCAATGCTTCACCCGCCATGATTGCCAGGCCAATGATGAGGATGATGAAGCTTCCAATGCCAATCACAACGCCACCCTTCTTTGGCTCAGCCACTGTGGCGATTCTCAGACTCGTTCTTGAAGAGAGATAGGCCTGAAAAGCAATCCACCCGATCCAGCCAGACATCGCAAAGAACAGAATGGCTTGCTGGTTGAGCAGTATGGACATGAACACCGCTATGGCGAATGACACTGCCAGCCACGCCACACCTTTCAGTTCAGTGACACGACCTCGACCCCGTCTTGTGATCCAGAGGTTGTCGAGCTTCAATGCGGTCAGGAGCACACCGATACCGAAGTAGATGGAACCGGTCGCGCCCACATAGACAAAGAAGTTCACCAAGATGGGCTCTAGCCCGCCCACGTTGTACGTCATCAAGTATGACACAAAGAGAGCGAGAAATGTCGTTGTCACGAAGATTATCAGATAGGCCAAGTACCGGCGGGTCTTGAAGAACACGCCTAGGCCACCAAACATATTGGACAGAAAGGGAATTCCCATATCAGTAGTCCTCCCTGATGCGGACGAACGAGGGCTTGGATGGATTTAAGGTTTGCATGAGTTGGGTGAAAGGCTCAGCTGCAGTAGTCTCACCGCGAGGAGTGACCGATACGAGGGATTCGACCCTGAGGAAGCCATCGCAATACCAGTGGTTGAGAGAAAAGAGGCGCCTGCATCAGACATCATCCAAGAACAAGTAGCGGCTCGCACTCCAAGCCCCTGAGCACATGACTACACTCCTCAACAGAGGAGTCGCTACGGGTATGATGTTCTTTGTCTATCGTTGGTCGGGGTTCCAGTCGCAGAGCGACACTGGTCCTAGGACACCGGAGCCGTCTGCTCGTAATGCGTTGAGAGAGTGTGTGTCATACACGGTTCAAGATTAGTAGCTGTCACCGACGAGTGAAAATCGAATGAGGATAGCTCTAGGTGGACTCGGCAACATCCTGTAAAGAGGCACCTTTCGTCGCCACGAAGCAGCCCATGTCGCCAAGTCGGTTGAACACGATGTGACTGAAGCCCGCCCTCGTTATCAGTTCCTCCCACTGGCTCCGCGTCTTGAGCATCCAGTAGTAGAGAGGGGTGGCATAAAGGAGGCCGGTGGGTTCTCTGAGGACTTCGATGAGCATCAGATGACCCCCGGCTCGCAACACACGTATTGCCTCTCTCAGGGCCTTGAGCTTCATCTCGTCACCTCGGAGGTTGTTGAAGACATTCGCCCCAGCGAATATGTCGAAGCTCTCATCATCATACTGAAGGGATGTGATATCCCCACTCTCAAAGCGCACACGGTCTCCGACCCCCTCCGCAACCGCATTTCGCATCGCTCTCTCAGGGGAGTTGCCGGGGAGCTCGGCGGTCTCCCAGATGTCTATACCTGTCACAAGACCGTGTGGCAAGACTCGCGCCAGACCCACTGTGAGCTTTCCCAGTCCGCAGCCAAGGTCCAGCGCAGACTCCGTGCCGCGGAAGGGTAGCAGCTTTGAAACATCGAATGCTCGCCTCTGGTCAAGCCGACTCAATGAGACAAGGTAGGTGAGCAACAGACAGACTCCCGAAACGGTCAAAAAGACCCCAAGGAGTGCGAACCCGATCCATGTGCCTAGGAGTAGTGTGACAACCGTTCCTGCCACTATCAAACACGCAACCGTGCCTATCATCCAGTTTTGCCCATAGTTGCCATAGTGGGGCGTCATGCGCTTGCTCATGTCACAACAGACCTCTGTATTCAGTCTGGCATACCTCCGGTCTCATAAGCATTTGTGACAACCACCAGAGTGGACTCGCTCATGACATCGGGATAGTGTCGAGTATGTTGTGCTCCATCCGAAAGTTGCAACACGTCCCCGAGTAACACCAAATGCCTGTATAACTAGCCTAGCTTTGGATAGGCTTATATCGGAGCGTGCAACTACCACACTCGTGGTCAGGTACCGAGCAGGGCCTAGTTTTCGTAACATGCCCTCATTACACAACTCCCCCCCTCCTACCACGATTAGCCCTCTTGGTACCGGCCACACCTCATTCTGACTGCACGGATGACTGGGCAGAAGGGGCCATGCGCAGGAATCTGGGCGGGTTTTGTTACAGTAAGCTGACCAATCGAACCATATCCCTGAGACAGTGTCACCCAATACACTCCAATGGTAGTCACCAAGTGTTGCAGATCTGCAGTGTCAGATACCCGTCTGAAAAACCCAAATCAACCATCGAAGTCCGTGTGCGCCAGACACAAGATGGGACACCAACAACACTCCAGAAGATGATAGTATCCCATCAGTAAATGTGATAGCAGCTGTGCCGCATCGACTGTGACTTCAGTGGTGATTCGCATGCTTCTCCTTGTGCAGTGTGCAGCAGATGCATCTCAACTGGGCGGGACTAACAAGACAATGGTACCTACTGGCATGGTTGCCATGTCCGCCCCATTGACCTGTCATGAGGGCCCCACACTGTGCACAGACGGCCCAATTCCACCTGAGTCAGAAGTGACCATGGCTGCATCCACAATAAGAAGACACATATCCACTCAGGTGATACTCGACGGAGAGATGATACAGTGAATGTGATAGTGAACGGCACACGACTTACCGTTTTCGGAGTAGTCCTGCTGTTCCGCGCCACCATGCTCACGTCAACCGTCACTCCCGTGCCGGTCCGCGCCGCAGAGGCGTGGACAGTTGCACTGGACGAAGCCTATGCACCTCACGAGTACTGGGAGAATGAGTCTGCAAAGGGCTTCAACACTGACGTCATACGCTACGTCGCGGAGTCCATGAGCAGAGATGTCGTGTGGGTTCCCCTCCCTTGGGCTAAGGCATACCAGGCACTGCAGAATGGCACGGTGGAGAGTCTCTGCATGGCTCGAACACCACAGCGTGAACTCATCTTTGACTTCAGCCAGCCAATCATGAACCTGACGCTCAGGGTGTTTGTGCGGGGAGACGTCAGCGGCATCATTGACATCAGCGAACTGGCCAATCGTACTGTGGCCGTCGAAGCGGACGACATCTGTGAATCAAAGCTCAACGAGCTGTGCCCCGATGCCGTAGTAGTGCGGGTGGATTCCCAGGCGGAGGCTATCAGGCTCGTTGCAGAGGGAGAGGTCACTGCTGCCTTCTGCAACAGGTATGCTGGAGCCTATGCGATAATCGAACACTCGTATTCGGACATCAAGATGGTCGCGCAACCCATCGACGGGGGGATCAGATGCATTGCAGTGGCCAAGGGCAACCTAGTCCTGCTTGGCAGCATCAATGCGGGCCTGAATGAGATGGTGGCGACAGGCGAGTACGACAGAGTCTTGGAGAAGTGGTTCGGTGCATACCCATTCGCCGAAGAGAATCAATTGATGCTCAGGGCAGCCATGGTGACGAGCTTTGTCGCGTTGCTTGCGGTGTTTGGAATCGCGACTATGGCAACATGGAACAGGTCACTTAGCCGCAGAGTGAACCATGCCACATCCAAGCTCGCACTCTTGGGCGACCTGTTCAGACATGACCTCAGAAACATCGGGCAGTGCATGTACACCAGCCTGGAACTCGTAGCAGATGAAACAACTGACGAGTCGACGAAGGAGAGCGCAATACAGACTGCCTTGTCTGCTGTTCAAAGAGCAGAGCGGCTCACGTCGGACTTTTCGATGGTAGAGTCGATGACCGCCGGAAAGCATCCGCTTGTTGAGACTCCCTTGAAGACCATTCTAGTCTCAGCGCTAGCTGAAGTCGCGTTAGAGGGCGGTGCCACGTTTGAGTTCGAGTCACAGGACATATCCGACACGAACGTCATCGCAGTCAGTGCACTCAAGGAAGCCATTACGCGAGTGATGAGATTCATGGTCAACCTCGCGAATAGCAGCATTGCGAAGGTGCCTATCAGCGTTGCAGTCTCATTGGACCGTGACTGGGCGACTCTTGTCATCAGTTCCAAGGTCGTATGCATACCAGATGACGTCAAGGAGGGGCTCCTGAGAAGGTATCTTGGCGTCAGGACTCCAGTTGTGGGACTCGATCTCTCAATTGTCCATGCGATTGTGACTGCCAGCAGGGGACTTGTGACAATCGAGAACATAGTCCCCGGTGACTGGAGAAAGGGTGTCGCTGTAAAGATGCTTCTGAGAATCCCGCACAAGAGGATCCGGATGCCTGGTTTCCGCATGGGATCTAGAGCGGACTGATGGGACTATCTGCATTGAACTACTGTTCTGGTCGGCCCGTACGCAACACAGGCTCTACTCGTTTCTCGTAGAAGTAGCCCACTGATGAGTAGACAGTATAGAGCCCCCTCCTCCTTCCTATGATGAGTCCTGCCCGTTCAAGTATTGACAAGTGATGCGACATCGTGCTCTTTGACTTCTTCACTATGTGTGCCAGGACCGTCAGACAGTACTCGCCCTTGCCCAAGATGTGATACAGCTTGTATCTCAGTTCATGGCCTAATGCGGCATGATACAATATCTCTCGCTGGGCATTCTTGTCCTTGTCGAGATCTGACAGCAGCCGCCTATGGTCTGAAACAAAAGCCTCGAAGTCTGTGTCTATGCCCATTGCGTCCAGACACGCCTGAAGTCTATGCACTTCATCAACACCTTGCCTGTAACACACACCATAAAATCGGTATTATTGCTATCGTTGTCGTTCAGTGGAACCTCGTTCAGTATCGCAATAGTTAAATGTGTTCGAAAATGGTCAAACTGGTCGTGACCCATTATGACAACTAGGTTCGTACCTCCAGACTGGGCGTTCGAGTTCCATGGACATCTCTGTCCGTTCCTGCCTATTGGTTATCGAATGGGCAGACTCGCAATGGAATACCTCAAGTTAGACCGAGAGAAGGATCACGGGTTCTTTGTATTCCCGGAGACTGGTGAGGGCCATCCTCAGACCTGCATGGTCGATGGAATACAGGCTGCTACCGGAGCCACCTACGGAAAGGTGCTCATGGAGAAAACGTTCTATGGCAAACTGGCAGCCACCTTCTTCCACCCAAAGAACGGGGCCGTTCGCCTATCCCTGACGCCTGACTTCATCGATGCGATGAGCAAGTTCGAGTTCTTTGCCTATCGCAAGAAGGGAGTGGAGCCATCCGAGATTCCACATGAAGTGACTGAAGAGGTAACAAAGTGGACCTATGAGCAGCCTGACAAGTTCATGTTCAAGGTTGAATTCAAGCCCGACTTCAAGTTCACTCCACCGAAAGGGTCGTTCAACAAGAGCAAGTGCAGCATCTGCGGTGAGTACGTGTTCGAGAGATACCTCCGCATGAAGGACGGCGCACCGGTCTGCATCCCGTGCTCGGGATACGCCAGAGCCAAGCCGGAGTCCTAGAGACCACGAGTCTGGAGGGGTATCCTGTGGATGTTGTATTGCTATACGCGGTGATCTTCGCCTTCGTCATAGCCTTTGTGTTTTCGATGTTCGGCCAAGGGGGTGGATCTGTATACTCTCCGCTCCTCATTCTCCTAGGATACGCCGTACTGGTGTCCACTTCCACCTCACTATTCCTGAACCTGATAACGTCTCTGTCTGCAGGCTACATATTCTACCGCAACAAGCTGATTGACATCAAGGCGTCGTTACTGTTCGTGCCGGGAATCGGCTTTGGAGCATTCGTCGGAGGAGCTCTTTCTGCATTCGTTGAGGGGGTCTACGTCATGTGGCTGTTTGTCGTCTTCCTCGGTGTGATAGGCGCCAGAATGATCTATACCTACTGGGAGAGGGGGACGACGGAGGGCGCCTATCCCGAGGTCCTGCCAACCAAGATGAAGGTCCTAGTCATCCTGTTCAGTTTCGCTGTTGGGTTCATATCAGGCCTCTTGGGAGTGGGTGGTGGCGTGTTCATAGTCCCATTCATGGTCTACGTGTGCAAGTATCCAACAAAGTTCGCTGCTGGTTCCTCACACCTCATCATATCGTTCTCCGCTTTCTTTGGCATCGTTGGTCATGCGGCATTTCACAGCCTAGACCTCCTGTTGATTGCTGCGACTGGGATGGCTGTGTTGGTTGGAGGCAATCTTGGTGCCAGAGCGAGCATGAAGATGAAGGTGCAGGGAATCAAGGCTGGACTTGGGCTCATCATGTGGATACTTGCCGTGATGCTACTTGTTCAAATAATCTGAAGCACATCAACAACTGCCAATCCGACAAGAAATGAATAGTCCTAGACAAAGCAAGTCGCTTGAGAAGAAAACTACCGGCATGACTGATTCTGTGCACACCGATTGTGATGGGAGTATGGTCCCACTTTTTGGGCTTCCCAGTCACCGATGGTACAACGTTCATCTCTAGTTGGACGAAGTGGACATTGGTATGCCAACAGGATCCGTCCCGGAGCGGCTCTCGGAAGGCGCACACCTCGAGGACTCGTCAGCTGTCGGGCAGACCTCGGGAGTCGTGTGACCGCACAATGACACATATGCATCGAACTGCGCATGTCCAAGACTGCCCGACCGCGCGGCAGCAGCTACCTACCCCCTGAGTGACGGCCCGCCCCCTCTATGTGGGACCGATGTGTTCCTTCGACTGGGACCACCCGGTACGGCACGCACTCTGACGATGCAGCACGGCCAGTTGTCCAGTCCGTTCATTCACCAGCGCGTGGATTATATACTGTCTGTTGTCAATAGGTGTGAGGATTCGTATGAGTACTGACGCCGACCAGATCTACCAGATGCTGTTCGAGAGAGAGGTTGTCAGTTCCGACGAGATCGTAGCGGTTGTCCGGTCAGTGCTGGGGCGTGATGTCTCCCGCGACTACGCCTTCCGCAGGTACGCCACCCCGCTCATCCGGAGCGGAAAGCTGAGACGGATCCGGAGGGGACTGTACTATGCGCCTGACAACAGACGTCCCTATGCGAACACGGACCTCGTAGCGTGCAGTCTTCGGAAGTCCGCCTTTCTCGGTTACCAGGACGCCGCCGAGTTGTGGGGCGCAGTCTACTTCATGACCACGTCCCGTGTCAAGGTCTGTGTGTCAAGAAAGGACCGCTTCAAACCGTTCATCTACGGACCGTACGAGTATATACCGGTGATAGTGAGGGACTTCAGTTCCGTTGTGGCCTCCAAGAAGGGACGCGGACTGAAGAAAGAGGTGAGGTTGACGAACAGACTGCGCACCTTCATCGACTGTGTCAAGCGGCCCGACCTGGTCGGCGGCTGGGGTGGCGTCTACAACACCCTCGGGAGGCTGAGAGGCGTAGACCTCGACCAGCTGAGAGAGGAGGTCATTCGCTCAGGGAACCAGATGCTGATTCGCAAAGTCGGTATGATTCTTGAGTTGGTTGGCAATGACTTTGCGCGCTTCGACGAGGCGAAGCTCAATGAGGTGCTCGATGACCTCGAGCGGCGCGTCACCAGCAGACCAATGCGACTCACCAACTGTGAATACGAGATCCGGTTCAACGAGCCCTGGCTGCGGGACCTCCGTTGGAACCTGTACCGTCCCCCAAGGTTCGAGGTGATCGTGAGGGGGCGCGTCGCCATGGACGACCCCATCATGGGACTGTGGGAGGATCGACTTCCGAAATCCATGCGCCCCGGCTCAGCGTAGCGCATACCAACCATCGGGCCCGTCACCAACCACAGTCCGCCAGCCCGGTGCTTCGGCCCGGGCACATCATGGGCTTCCGAGTAGCTCTCGGTCGTTCTTGCATCGTCTTGCCTTGACGTAATCCGTTTGAATCCGGGGAAAACAGTCGATGACAGATGTGTGCCAGTAGGAGGAAACACTGAGAATACCATCAGGGTCAAGTGCGCACACCATTCAAACCATCTCGGCATAGTATTCTACAGCGCGGATTGGAATGAACGGAGACCGGACAGTCGGGCGGCACACACGACTCTTGCATTACCCGACATGCCGACAGGTCAAGACGAACAGAACCGGGTTGTCAAGCGAAGGCCACTCGAAATGGTCGCTCGCTTGCGTCACTGCTCGTGTCGTCTTTTTTCGGCTCTCTGTTCCATGGCCCTGAAGTCCTTCACTAGCTCAGCGCTCACCGGGCCCAGGAAGTACCTGCCATCAGCGGTCTGGCTGACACCCGGCATTGCAAACAGGTTGAGCAAGGCCCACCGTAGCCTCTCGTCAGTGTCCAGTTCCGGCACCGGAATGGCGGTCTCCGGTGAGAATGCCTCTGCGTCCAAGAGTCGCATCAACACATCATATTGGTCCATCAGCTCATCACCCATTGGACTTCCGTACAAGCATGTACGGTGTCAGTCCTCATACGTGAATGTGCGACCGCCTTTATAATGCTAGCACGCGTGTCTGACCATAGGGCTGTCGCTGACCAAGACAGGTCTCATTCGGCTGGCATACGGACGGACTTGTCCTCATGTCCTACTGGAGGACTGGGTCAAGTCAAGGATACCGAGTCCTGCGTCAGGCTGGTGCACGCTTGTGGACTACTCTGTGACACGCCAAGTGAGAGTGACGGTGGTCGGTGAGGTTGCAGCAGCTGTTCGAGAGATGCACACTTGGGACTTGTCCCATATCGTCTTTATATGGCCCGACGCAGAAACATGAAGCCGAGGTCATCCGACACTCTAGCGGACCTCAAGGAGTCAATGTGGTGCCGTCTCCTATGAGAAGGAAGACTCCTGTGTCCAACTCTGTCCAACCGATGATGAACGGTATCTCCGTAGAAACAGAAACCCTTGGTACGCATGGGAAAGGAGATCACCGACACCATTGCTCTGTACCTACATGGGACGCAGGTCAGAGGACTCAGGACGCTCTTTCAGATCCATTCTGAACCACTCCAGGGCAGTCACCAACAACGCATGCCTGATGCTGTATCCGAACGAGTCATTCAGGCAGGCGTTCATGCAGGACCCATCGCTGGTCAAACAGGTCTGGGAGTGCTTATGAGGGATATCTCAGGATGCTCTGAGGAGCGAGGGGAGGGTCTATGGAGGTGTGCTGCACAAGCTGGAACCAAAGGAACTGGCAGCGGCCCATGCAGAGGAAACTGCGAAACTACTGGGCGGACAGCAGTTGTTGACTCAGCCTCTATTTGGAGCGGCATCGGGCCTGTACTGGAGCTGAGCGGCACTAATGTCACAGCGACAGGTACACAGCGCTCTTCGCACTCTCGCCTTCTGGATTCTCCTCTTTCTCCGCACCTCTCTGCCCTCTGTACAGCTCATTCCAAGTTGGACGGGTGCCTGGAGTGTTCTGCAGCTCGCGGTACACAGAAGCCTTGTCGCTGCCAAGAGATGAGGGGCGGGAGAGTCACTCCTCGAGGGTTCATGAAGTGTCTAGCCGACCTCAGATTCTGCATGGAGGCATACAAGCACGACGCAGTCAGCTTCTAGAGTGTACTGGTTCTCGGCAGCGGTTGCACGCCCATGCGTCCAACTCTGTGCGCCTCACGATGAGCAGTCCCATTGACTGAATACGCGGCTTATCACAGCCTACGTTCAATTGTGTGTCTGTGAACAGATGCAGAAGCCGCAGCAATCATTGCAATCCAAGCGCCCAGTACGGTAAGGTCGACTGAGAATCCTGAGCGCTCTGCTGCCGCGCTGATAGGAGCTCCTGCAGCATCCTCGCGGCAGTTTCGTACTTCTCAAGCGCCTCTGGATTCGCAGAACCATCCTTCCCGGCATAGTCGTGACAGATGAGATGAAGCATCTCGCTGTATTCCGATATGTTTCCGGGCAGTCCATGTATTGATGTGAGGGTCCTCCACGCCTCACGGTTGGTAAACAGGTGGATGACACACACTGCAAGGTGTGTATCCCCGACTGACTGCATCTCTTAGGGTCATGGGGATGGAGCCGTGCGCCAGATACTGACAACCGAGTCGATGATACTTGCTGCCTGTCTCAGTGACGTACACCGTCACATCCCCATTGCTGCCAGACCCTGACGAAGTCAGGATGACTGCAGCCCCGGCTCCGACAACTATGGTGACTACCACCATCACTATCAGCAGAGTCTGCTTGCTTGGTCCTTTCTTGAACTGACTACTAAGACCTTCCTTCTCCATGGCGGCGTCGCCACCGGCATATATCTAGGGCGCACTTGTTAATCAATTCTCTTATGCCTTGTCAGTGGATTTGCAGTGCACGATCTCAGAGAATGGACCAATTGTCAATTTGGCTCATGAAACCTAATCAATGACTAGAGATGTGCCAAGCGGCAATCCACCTGGAATGAAGATTGTGACAGTAGGGAACTCCTAGATGGACCTCAGCACGTGGTCCCTAAAGAGATCGGACTCGCTATGAATCGCTCTCTCCGTTCCCAACGGTTGTGAAACGAGTGGCTGCAGCGTGTCCGAGACAAGACTCCACGGGTCGACTCACTGGTCGAAGCCTGCAGTCGCAACTCACCAGAAGATCACTTGCTGTGACGACTCCTACGAGAATCAGTCTGCGTAGACATTAGCGGTCGCGGGAAGAACGCCAATGTGACGCCTTGTCGCTGTCGCTTGGCGTGGCATGTCCATCCCAAGTATCGACAAAGTCCGGGATGTTGGCGCTATGACTCCTGTCAGCATTCTCACCGCTGTGGTTTCGCCCCCACAATTCGGTCCGGGAAGACCGAAGACCTCGCCATGCCTCACGGTGAAGCTGATTCCGTCGACGGCGCGTACATCACCATAGAGTCTGACGAGGTCCTGAACGACTACGACCTCATCCACTGACGCCATCAGTCCGAGCAATCAGGGCTGTCGTCTGATCTCCGCAAGCTCATCCTTGATGCACTGCAGCTGATGGATCAAGTCCGCCATGCATTCCTCAAGATGTGATAGTCTCTCGTCCCGACTGAGCTTCTTGTGGTGTTCACCATAGTCACATCCGTGTCTGCATTTGGTCATGGAAACCACCTGTCACAGAGAGCTGAAGTGCTTGTACCATATAACTTATCGCTAGCATAATCAGCAGTGACTTCCGATGTGTGAAGCATGTTAGAACGATGTGAGTCCATTGGGTCGTGTCTGAGACCTCTGGAGAGCGTGATTCGACTCCTGAGCCATCAGTATACGGTCTCACTGGTCCTGCTGTCGGGAAGGACAGACGGCAGCCTGAGATACTCGCAGATAAGGGAGGGGCTTGCCAAGGAAGCAGAAGCCAGTATCAGCGACTCAACATTGTCAAGGACCCTCTCAGAGCTGGTCGACTTGGGAATCCTCAGCCGTAAGAGCTTCGACGAGATACCACCCCATGTGGAGTACTCCCTGACCGACTCGGGACGAGACCTGTTCCACATCCTTGAGGACCTCGGAGTGTGGTCGCGGGAACAGTGTCATCTGGGACAACTCAAGATCCCGAGCCATGGTCACGGACTCGGCGGATGATGCTCAAGAACATAGAGGGGATGCGACCGGAACCGCGCTCCCGACCATCTGACAATGGGAGCCATCATGGCTTCAACCGCCAGCACTCCGGCTCCGGACGCATTCCCATCTGGTGTTTCGTACGTAAGCACGAAGCATACTAGAGATAGAACAGACTCTCTGTGCATACCTTGTACTCCTGCGGGTCTACAGCAGCTGCCCAGAGGTCATACAGTCCTGATCCTGACGAAACAGTTAAGGCCGTTGGGTACGGATGTATGAATGAGAGAACCCACGCAAGGGCATCAGGTGAAAGAATAATGGAAAGATTGGGCGCGGATGTGGGAATAGGAGAACCCATGAGTGAATTGAACGAGATTGAAATGATAGGGAGAGTGAGGGAGTTGAAGGACATAAGCGAGAAGGCAGGTTTCAAGATGGGGAATCGCATATGGGCAGTGGCAGGGAGGGACGGTGCGATGACTGTGAGGGCTGTGAATCTCGAGACCTTCATTGATGAACTGTGTGGATGCATAACTGTTGAAGGGGACTTGGACCCTCTGCGTCTCAAAGACACCTGGAGAACGGCGCCTTGATTCTAGTGGATTCCAACATCTGGGCATACTACTTCGACTCCACTCTAGCTGAACACCCGCGGGTCAAATCACCACTTGAGAGAGCATTGAGGCAGGACGAGGCCGCGGTTAACGCGACGATAGTTGTTGAAACACTGCACTACCTAGTCAAACGCTTGGGTTCAGAGATAGGGAGAGAGAAAGCAGGCATCTTCATGAACTACGGATTACCTCTGTACAGTCTGGATAGGTCAACACTGGTCTTGACGGCAGCCAAACTCTGCCAGTTCGGGCATCTTGGAATAGGAGGTCGCGATGCATCGATTCTGGCGACAATGGACATGAAGAGAATCAGGACCATCATGACCCACGACCAAGCGTTCAAGCGTGTGCCAGAGATAGAAGTGATAGACCCTTGCTGAGAGAGTCCAGAGCGCTAGGTAGCTCTCGATTACTGGGACACTTCGAATCGCTTGGGACACCACCCATAAGGGTTTCCAAGAACTCCTGTGCTACGGGACAACCAAGTGCAGAGCATCCAGAAATCATTCCAGACCTCCTGCTGGATGCTGACAACTGGCGCACATGGACGGAACAAGAGCCAACTGATTGTGAGGTGGGTCTTGACATGAGTCCCAACTGCTCAGCACATCTTCTGCGGCTGTGTTGTACTCGACTTCGAGGGGCAGTCCTTCCTGTCGCACATGTGCCAGCTATCACTCGAGGGATACCGACTACGCTATAAGGAGTCCAGACGGAAAACTCTGAGAATTGACTTGAGCATGCTTGTTGACTGGTCATTAGAGGCCTGGTTGTCCAGTGCACGGGCCCTTGTCAGTTGGAGCCGGTCTGTGAGAGCCGATACATCCATTGCGCTCGTTGTCAGACACTCCCACAGGACCATCATCGCCGACTATGAGCAGGTACTGAGAGGGGGTCTTACCGAGACCGGCAAGGCTACCTCATATGAGATGGGAAGACGGCTTGACACGAGGAGACCGGTGCACATGTTCACCAGCTTCGTCCCCAGATGTGCTGAGACGACAGAGCACATGGCGAGAGGACTTGCTGATGCGGGTGGCACAGTGGTTGACATTGAACCACTACCCACTCTGGTCAAGCCCGAGCATACCGAGGAGAGAGTCTGGGAGAACCTACAACCGGATGGGGACAATGTCATCGACTTCGTCAACAGGTGGTCAGATGGCACTCTCGGGGAGGGCATTGAGGAGTTCAGAGTCTTTGGTGCACGGCTCTGGTCAGACACGGTAGAACGACTCTTGTCACAGCAGGACCCAGTCATGCACATCCATGTGACTCACGACCTCTCACTGATGAGCCTCAAGAGGCTTCTCCTTCGCAGGCCGTTGGTTGAAGCAGACCGAGAGCCATATCTGGGCGGAATTGGACTCGTTCGTACACACAGTGGTGTTCAGCTGTTCATTGGTCGTGACAAGAGCCTCATCGAGATCATAGTCTAAGAGTCTGACGTCACAGGGGGTGGTGGTGTGGAGGAGGGGGATAGACTCACACTACAGTAAAAAGACGGCAATACAACTTCACTGTGAGTGAGATTCCATGCAGTCACCGGAGCTGATACCACTCCTGGCGGTCTCGTCCTTCTGGAGTCTGGTCACCATGGTAGTGATAGCGAGGTCATGGTGGAAGACTCGTCTTCTGCCCACCCTCCTCTACAGTATAGCCATCGCATGCTTCTCCGGAATGGCGCTCGACCTTCTGCTCGACCAGTTCTGGATACCGTTCCGCGACTGGGAACTCTACATCGGTGTGAAACGACTCTGGTGGTCGAACGTCCTACTGGCCATCTTTGTTGTCACAGGTTTTCTCTGCTGGTACTTTGCGATAATGTACTCTCAATATGAGACACCTCCGAGAAGCTCGATGCTTGTCGTCTTCTTGGTTGGCGCAGCCCTCGTCAGCGAGATAATGAAGGAGGACTGGTCGAGCAACATCCCCCTGCTCATAGAGGCGGCTGCTTTCAGCATCATAATAGTTGAGATACTCAGATACGCAAGACGAGTTCTGCCCACTGTCACAGATGCCGACCGCAGACTGGTCGTTAGGCTCTACTTCCTCGGGTTCATGGTCTGGATACTGGCCGCGCCACTGGGAGTCATCCTGGGAAACATCGGACCGGAGTTCGACTGGGCTGCGTTCTCATGGCCGATTCCCTACTCGGCAGGCCTGTTCATGATCTCGATAGCGGTCTCGAGGAACCCAAGACTGCTCTTCATCAGCAAGGCACGCCCGATGGACCTCATTGTGCTTGACAAGGATGGAGTTCTGTTGTTCAGTTACCGGTTCGTTGAGTCGTCGGCCAGTGTGGACCCTGAGCTGATGGGCTCAGCGATGTCCGGAATACTGTCGCTCATTCGAGAGATGCTCTCAAGCCAGAAGCAAGTTCATCGAATCGACCATGGCGACGCAAAGATACTGGTCGAGAGCGGCCCGATGACGACCTTCCTTCTTATCGTCACGGAGGAGACCGCCAGATTCAGGCAGTCGCTTCGCAACCTCCAGCTTGAGTTCGAAGCCAACTACAGAGAGGAACTGACAAGCTCGCCTTCTGTCACAAGCGCCTTCAGCGACTTCAAGTGGCGAGCCAGAGAGGTATTCCTGTGAGCCCGGAGACCTTAAACCATCCGTGTCACATGTAATGGTGGAGATGCAGACGATGAGCGAACTGTGGACCAGATGGCTGCTGTTTGCCTCACTGGGCGTCACGGTCGCGGGTGCATGCTTCGCCTTTGTCTTTCCCTACTTTCTTCCCCAAGTGTTGGAAGTCTATTTCTTCGAGCTCACAGGTGAAGGCTTTGCCTCGCTGTCGGCGGATGAGCTTCGATTCTTCAACCTGCTCTCTGGAGTCATCGGTGGTACAATGTTTGGCTGGGGGCTTCTACTGACAATGCTCTCGCTCAGACTTCAAAGAGTGGACCAGGACTGGGCATGGGCAGCCCTTGCAGTGAGTGCCATTGGATGGTTCATTGTCGACACCACCGCGACCGTTCTTGTCAGGAGTCTCACAAACACGATTCTCAATCTCACAATACTCCTTGTGATTCTTCCGCCGCTCGTTGCGCAGCGTGCAAGAGTCGTACAGGGAATGAAGCAGCTCATGCGATGATGGCATGAGACGCCAGACTCGACGCTGGTCCACTCTGCGTTCACAATGACGGGCCTGCGTCCATGGTCCGAAGGTGATATCAGTCAGGAGACAGGAGGACGACCGGACATGAGAACACAGCACATCGGTAAGCGAGGAATGCTCTTCACGTTCGACGACCCCTACGTGACCAACTGCTACGCCATAGGACTGGACGCCAAGGTCATCCTCTGTGACACGTTCTGTGGGCCGGATGCGATGAGTCAAGTGATGGATGGCCTCAGAGCAGAGGGTCTTGACAGAGAGGTGTGGGTATTCAACACGCATGCGGACTACGACCATGTGTGGGGCAACTGTGCCTTCAAGTCCTCGACAATCATCGGTCACAAGTCCTGTCGGGAGAGAATAGAATCTGAGGAGGCACGAACAGCTCTGGACACATACGCCGCTCACAGGAGAGGCAGAGTGTCTCTCGTGCCACCCAATCTCACGTTCACTGACAGGCTGGCCCTCCCTGAGGAGGACATCGAGTTCTTCTTCACGCCAGGGCACACTCACGACTCATCATCATGCTATGACGCCCTTGACAGAGTGATTGTGGTAGGAGACAACATTGAGACCCCGATACCATATGTGAACGAGGACAACCTAGATCAATACATCTCCTCCATTGAGTCATGTCTGGTTCTCAACTCCGCCTGCATAATCTCGGGTCATGACAGCCCTCAGTATGACAGAAGGCTTGCACAGTCGAATCTGGAGTACCTGCAGGCCTTCAGAGACTGGTCTTTGGACATCGAGTCCCTTGAGGAGAGAGCACGCAGCATACACCTGACCAATCTCATCACGCTGCTCAGCAGACGCTCGACCTCAAGCGTATGTGACAGGGCATCAGAGCATTGCCGGCAGGCACTTGCTGTCCTCCACAGGATGCCGCGGAGCGATGCAGTGAGAGAGGCCATCAGGGAGGTCTCAAGGTTCGTGCGGCCGCACTAGACCTCCTCGAACTCGTCCTTCTTCAGTGCCAGACGCCGGGGATTGATGAACAGGCTCAGCTCGTACCGGTGCTGTTTCGGCTTGGCCTTTCCGTGGGTCAACATGTCGAGGCTGCGCTGAATGCGTTCACGAATGTCCTTTCGATACCGGATGATGAGCGAGAAACACTGCAAGATCCTGCAGAACTGGTCGTTCTCGGCAAGTATGCGGTCATTGACTGAGACGACAAACTCACCACCGATGTCGCCGAACTTGCTGTCGATCTGTGCAACCTCTACACTCCCAGACAGCAACATGACCCGGAAGTCATCTCCTGCAGTTGCCCTCTTGCCCTCAATGTTGAAGACCTCGAAAGTCCCATCCGGACCGGGCATGTGGAACGAGTAGCTCTCCGTTGATGCCACTCCTCGTCTCAGTTGCCGAACATGGGTCACAATCTCCGTGTCCTTCGTGAGCACAGCAAAAGACACCAGTGGCATCTCTGAAGCGACGCTGTTAGCGTACTCATCGGCAACCATCTCCTCGGCAGACGCAATCCACTGTCCGGAGCTGGAGAACATCTTCACGACGAGCCGACGCTTCATCTCGTCCGGCTCCTGACCCCATGTCGAGTTTCTCAGGACTATGAAGCCTGTCTTCACTCTCGGCGGCAGGTTCTTCTCGCCGGGCTTCAGTCTGGCCTCCATTATCTTTCCGATTATGTCAGAGTCACTAGTGAACTGCCGGCTCTTGGCACGCCATTGTTCATCCTGCCTGATGCCAACCTCGTCTCCGTGAAACCCAGTGGCATACAGGTCTTGGCTCAACACGCGGTAGACAGTTGAACCGCCACGCTTCTCTGCTTCCTTAGACATTCACTCACCGCGATGGAGAGTAGCTTGAGGTTCTATATCAGGGTTGCTCGCAGGTGTCCCTCTCTCGACAGATGCTGACCACATCTGTGCGAGCCTGTTGTGACCACAGTGACATCTGCGGACTCCGATGCAGACTGAATGGCTGAGTGACCGGCTGACTGTGGTTTCAGGACACAATGGTGTGGCGCCGCAACGGGACCAGACACCAGCACTTACCCACGCCGCTTGATCTCGTCCTGCATCTCACGCAGTTTGAGAAGGGCGTCCATCGGTGTGGTCCGGTCCAAGTCCATGTGCCGGATTCGTTCCACGATCGGGTCTTCTACTACGAGCGGCTCGAGGCTCGTCTGTACAGCGTCGGTGTGGGAAGCATCCAGGACTACCATGTTCTCCTTCTCGATCCTCTGCAGCAGCTGTCGTGCCCGCTTGATGACCGGCTCCGGAATGCCTGCCAGAGCAGCAACCTGAATGCCATAGCTCTTGTCTGTGCCGCCCTCGACCACCCTGTGAAGGAATACTATTGTGTCGCCGGACTCCTTAGCGAGCGTGTGCATGTTCTTCACCCCGTGGTAGCTGCGTGCCATGTCCGTCAGTTGGTGAAAGTGTGTGGCGAACAGAGTGCGGGTCTTCATCTGCGCCACTCTCTCCGCAACTGCCCATGCAAGCGCCATCCCATCGAAGGTTGAGGTGCCCCGGCCTATCTCATCGAGGACCACCAGGCTCCGGTCTGTGGCGTTGTTGAGTATGTTTGCGGTCTCAATCATCTCCACCATGAAAGTGCTCTGGCGTGCTGTGAGGTCGTCAAATGCGCCGACTCTGGTGAAGATCCTGTCCACGCATCCAATCTCTGCCTCCTTGGCCGGCACAAAGGAGCCCATCTGTGCCATCAGCACAATCAGCGCCGCCTGACGCATGTATGTGGACTTGCCCGCCATGTTCGGCCCTGTGACAATGACTAGGGTGGACCCGCCATCTCCCAGCTCTAGGCTGTTGGGGACGAACTCGTTCGGACCAAGGATGAGTTCAAGGGACGGGTGTCGCCCGTCCACTATCCGGATGGCCGTCCCCTCGGTCACCCTGGGCCGCGTGTACTTGCGAGTGACAGCAACCTCAGCGAGAGCAGCGAGCACGTCGATGACTGCGATTGCTTGACTGTTGTTCCGTAAGGCATCGGACACATCACGCACGAGCCCTCGCAGTCGCTCGTAGATCTCATACTCCAGTCGGTTGATTCTGTCCTCACCTGCGAGCACCGCCTCTTCCTTCTCCTTTAGCTCCGGTGTGACGAACCTCTCCGCATTCGCCAGTGTCTGTTTCCGCTCGTAGTCGTCAGGGACCTGGCTCAGGTTGCTGTTGGTCACCTCGATGTAGTAGCCGAAGACCTTGTTGAACCCGACTCGTAGCGACTTGATTCCAGTCCTCATCCGCTCCCGCTGCTGAAGAGACGCAATCCACTTCTTGTCACTGGCTATGGAGGCCTTGAGCCGGTCGAGCTCCTCGTCGAAGCCGTCGCGAATCATCCCTCCCTCCCGGACACTCAGAGGCAGGTCATCGAGCAGAGCTGCCTTCAGTGTGGACTGAAGCTGGCTCAGGGGCTGAAGTCTTGATGCTGCCTCCACCAATACCTCAGACCTGAGTCCGCTGGCGATGGCCTTGAGGTGGGGTATCTTCTCGAGCGAGTTGCCCAGTGCAAGCAGGTCTCTTGCGCATCCGGTACCAAAGACGACCCTGCTAGTCGTCCTCTCAAGGTCACCGAACGCCTTCAATCCGGAGATGAGGTCCTTTCTCAGTATGGCCGCACGTGATAGCTCATCGATTGCGTCGAGCCTGCGGTCAATCGCGGCCACCGTCTTCAGAGGCTGTAGCATCCACTGTCGTAGCAGCCGCTTGCCCATCGGCGTCACAGTCTCCGAGAGGACTTCCAAGAGCGTCCCTCGCGTCGAACCGTCTCTGGCATTCCTGGTGAGTTCCAGATTCCGCTGTGTGGTGGAGTCAAGCACCATGTACTCGTCAAGTGAGTAGGACCTCAGAGTGGAGACCGTGACTGAGGATGTGCGGTGGACCTCCTGCACATATGACAGAGCTGCCCCCGCTGCTGCAACAGCCAGGCGCTTGTCCGCAAGTCCGAAGCCGTCGAGTGTGACCACGCGAAAGTGCTCCTTCAGACGCTGCTCGGCCGACCGCTCAGAGAACTCGGTGTCATTTCTGATGGTGACTCTGGCCCCGAAGCCCTGAAACGTGTCGCGGACGTTCTGCTCTCTTGCGACCGAGTCGGGAAGAAGGATCTCCGAAGGGCACAGCCGGCCTATCTCGTTGAGGACACGCTCGCATGTGATGGTGCCTGGGAACTCGGCAGCCATGAACTGACCGGTCGACACATCTATGGCGGAGAGCCCCACATGATCGCCATGGGGGACGAGTGCCACGAGGAAGTTGTTCTTTGCGTCCTCCAGAATCGTACTCTCAAGGACCGTACCGGGGGTTATCAGACGCACAATGTCCCGTCTCACTATCCCCTTTGCCTCGGAGGGGTCCTCCACCTGGTCTGCCATCGCGACGGTGTAGCCCGCCTGCAGAAGCTTTGCAGCATATGACTCGACTGCGGTATAGGGGACTCCACACATGGGCCACCTGTCGACGCCCTCGCCGCGAGAGGTCAGTACTATGTCCAGCACCCGACTTGCTGTGATCGCGTCCTCGTTGAACATCTCATAGAAGTCACCAAGTCGGAACATCAGAATGCTGTTTGGATGCGCCCTCTTCAGCTGAAGGTACTGACGCTGCATGGGGGTCTGCTTCTGAACCATGACTCCTCGTCGGCCCTGTCCGAGGCGTGACTAATAACAGCATCGCATTACCATGAGCAGTGTGCACCGGGACCCATTGCTTGGACGGTATCATCTTGGCACCACACTCTGCAGTGATCCTGACAATGCTTGCGACATCCACGTAGAAAGCTTTAGATAATCGGCCGAATGCATCAGGACGGAGGCCTGTCTTGACGCCAAAGGAGAAGTACGAGGTTGTGGTCGTTGGTGCTGGTCCTGCTGGGAGCACGGCGGCCAGGACTGTTGCAGAGCATGGTCATTCGGTCCTTCTTCTAGAGCGAAGACGAAGGATAGGCTGGCCTGTCCAGTGTGGCGAGCTTCTTCCGGCAAGGACCGAGATAGAGCGTCTGCTGCCGGAGTCCCCTCGCGCTTCTAGACTCTGTACACCCCCTGCTCACACGGTCACGAACAGGTGCAGACTCCTCCGTCTTGTCTCTCCGCTTGGTAGTATTGCCGAGTTCAGATTCCTCCACAGCGTACTTGACCGTTCTCTGTTCGACCAGTTCCTCGCAGACCGAGCCGTGGACGCAGGCGCTGAGCTGTGCCTTGAGACTGCCGCAGTCAACCGGTCTGCAGACAACCACATCGGCCTTCGTATACGAGGGCGGGAGAGTCTCGTGGTCAGTGGCCGAGTCGTCGTCGGAGCCGATGGACCAAAGTCCCTGATAGCAACCTCGATTCGAAGCGTGTATCCCAATGAGGACCGCGACATGTCGCTCTCGATGCAGTATGTGATGCGCGGTGTTGAGTGCGATGAGGACGTCACCGAGATGCACTTCGGTAGCAGTGTTGCTCCGGGAGGCTATGCATGGATCATACCGAAGGGTGACGAAGTGGCAAATGTGGGTCTCGGTCTGAGGAGAGCTTTCTCTCGTGAGGGTACGCTTCTGCGCGACTACCTGAACCGATTTGTGAAACGCAATCCCAATGTGTCGGGGATGCTGGCGCGTGCAAAGGTGGTGAGCAGGATAAGCGCCTACATCCCTGTGGGAGGACCGACCAAGAGAGTCCATGGGCCCGGTGTCGTACTGGCCGGTGATGCCGCCGGTCACGTGATGGCCTCGAACGGTGGAGGGATTCCCACAGCACTGGTCGCGGGCGAGCTCGCAGGCATGGCAGTCTCAAGTCACCTGAAGGGCGGAGCACCACTGTCATCGTATGATGCTGCATGTAGGAAGGAGATGGGCGCCGTGCTGGAGGAGGCACTCAGAGTGCTGAGAGTCGCTGACAGGGTGATGCGCTCCGACACAGTCACAGACCAGTGCATGCGGCTGGCCGGGCCGCGGTTTCTTCAGCATCTGATCCGGTGCAGGCTTCCCCTGCCCGTCGCGCTCGCATCGAAGACACTGGTCCGGGCACTGGAGTGGACGGACTGAGCCCATGACTAGTAGAGGCGTTCCACCACGAAGTCAGCGAGTGCCAGCAGAGTGTCCTTTCTCGTCAGTTCCTCATCGCGCAGCTGCTGTCTTGCCTCTTCAGCGTAGTGCTTTGCCAGTCGCACGGTCTCCTCAACGGCTCGCGTCTCGTCAATCATCCTGAGCGCTGGTTCGATGTCCGACATACTGAGCCCCCGGATTGCACGGGCTCGCACTTCGTCGGATGAGGACTCGAGGCCATATACAAGCGGATAGCTGATACGCCTGTGTCTGAGGTCTGAGAGTGCTGATGTGTCCGCATCGCGCTGAAGCGAACGGACGTCAAGTACATCATCCCGTAGTTGAAACGCTATGCCAATCATCTTGCCGAACTCCCCAAGGACCTCCACCTGTCTGTCAGTCCCGCCCCCGAGCAGGGCGCCCACTTGAGATATCCCCATCATGAAGGAGGCAGTCTTGCTTCTCACCACACTCATGTAATATGAGGTGGTCATGTGTCCAGGATTGGAGAGGTCGATGAGAAAGTCGGACGCTTCTCCCTCACACATCACAATCCCGCATTCGCTAAGCCTCTGAAGGACTTCTGGTACAGCTCTCTGCCCTATGATTCGCACGGCAAGGGCAATCAAGAGGTCTCCTGCAATGACTGCAATCTTGGTGCCGTACTTCAGGTGGGTAGACGTGACACCACGACGAACACTGTCATCATCGATGATGTCGTCGTGGATCAGACTGGCGGTCTGGATCAGTTCTGTCGCTGCTGCAAAGGGCAGTGCGTCTTCGGCGGTGCCTCCAACGCTTATGCACGCGAGGAGCATCAAGAGAGACCGGACTTTCTTTCCACTCGCCTTGAGCAGATGGTGTGCGGCCTCGTAGAGCACAGCTGGCTCTCTTCCGGTCCTAACTCCGAGCAGTCGCTCAATCTCCTCGTCGACCAGACTGAGCAGCTCTGTCACATCGCCGCGTTCAAGAAAACTGAGCGGAGAGGCGTCTGTCCTGATTCCATTCGGCTGTTCATTTCGAGCGTCGGCTATTTCACGACGGCCTCCGAATCCTTGTCTTCAAGAAGCATCGTTCTGCAACGGCCTCGGTTCTCCAAGACCAGCAAGAGGCGTTCTCACTGACGGTTCAGTACGGAATGCTTAAACGTTTCGCGTAGCTGCATCGGTAATACTCCTTTCATGTGAGCCGATATCAGATGAGCCAAGAGCAGACTCCTCCTAGCAAGGCACGCATCTGGTTGAGAGAGATGCGACTTCCGTTTCTCACTGCGACGATAGTGCCAATCGGATTTGGTACGGCAATGGCGTGGGCGGTCCATGGAGTCTTCATGCTCGACCTGTTTCTCCTGACGAACCTCGCAGGTGCCTGTCTTCACATCGGTGCCAACGTCGCCAACGACTACTTTGACCATGTGAATCGGACAGACGACATGAACGTTGACTTCGTACGTCCCTTTAGTGGCGGCGCTAGACTCATTCAGGAAGGACTGCTGAGACCCAAGGAGGTCCTTGCTGGTGCGCTCGTCATCCTTGCGTTCGGAGGTGTGATAGGCCTGTACCTCTTCACCGTGAGGGGCCTTGTCATTCTCATCCTCGGTGGCATCGGTGCGTTCTCCGGCTTCTTCTACTCGGCTCCACCATTCAAGTTCCAAGCGCGAGGTATGGGAGAGCCCTTCATCGGTCTCAACTTCGGAGTCCTGATGGTATTCGGGGCATACTACGTGCAGGTGCCAGAGCTGTCTCTCGACCCACTGATTGCATCTCTCCCAATTGCCACGCTTGTGACGGCCATCCTCTACATCAACCAGTTCCCTGACTCGCGAGCAGATGAGGCGGCAGGGAAGAGGACTCTTGTCGTGCGGCTCGGTCTCAGAGCATCGGCGAAGGGCTACCTCTTCCTAATGCTGTTCGAGTACGCCTCACTCATACTGGGCATCATCATGGGATTCGTTCACCCGTTTGCCCTGGCGGCCCTCGGGACCATTCCACTCGCCGCAAAGGGAAGTGCGGTGGCACTCAGGGAGTATGAACATCCACTCGGGCTTATCCCCTCCTACGCCTCGACCATCATGAACCACCTTCTCACCGGTGCCGCCATGGCGGGTGCATATGTTCTGGTCGGGCTCGGTCTGACATACGAGTTCGCTGTGGCTCTGGGCATCTGTGTCCTGGTGGTCTCCTGTGTCAATGCTCGGAAGATGAGGGCTCCGCCTGCTCCGCCGTCCTCTGTCTGATACCGCGCACAAGACACCTGAAGAAGGCTCGCAGGTCTCTTGGCCGGACATGGAGGGCAGGCACGCTTCCCATGTAGTCAACATAGGACTGACCGAATCGTTCAATGAGCTCGGCCTCCTCACGTCTGATGTGAACTCGCACGAGCAGACAGACTGCCAGAGCGATTATGAGGGAGTAGATTGAGAACCTCAACGCAATGACAGACAGAGCATAGAGGATGGCTGAGAAGTACGCGGGATGGCGCAACAGGGAGTATATCTCGTGGTTCTGGACCTCTGACTCCTCAGGGAAGTACAGGTAGAGCACGACCATGTAGTCAACCCCAAACGTGAAGAAGGCACTGAGTGTGGTGAGAAGACCGATGGCGAAGATAGTGGAGAAGCAGAGTACTCTCAGTATCACGTCTACCTCTGCCGGCACCCCGAGAATGGGCAGCAGTGACCGCGACCACTGAATGGTGACGTAGTTCACCGGGCTACCGAGAGGAACGGATCGGATTGACGTCGCAGCATGAAGAAGCAGTGATGGAATCAGCGCGACGCCCGCAAGGCCATTTCGAACCACCTTCTGATATGCAAGTGGTCCGTACAGTGCCTTCATTGATGCTCGTCGGGTCCACATCCGGGCTATCAGTCTTAGAGAGATCACCGACATGGTCAGGCTTCCGATGATTGGCAGGTACGGCTCGACAGCAACAAGCACATCCACACCAGGGAAGAGCCGGGGAAGGACATCCACAGAGAGCAGAAGGAGGTATCCCATGCATGTGGTCAACAAGACGCCCAAGGGGAATAGCAGTATCCGTCTCCCCGGATAGTCGGGCAGCTTTTCTCGAAGCCGGTCAAGACCCTTGATGTGCATCACTATAGACCTCGTCGTGCAGACGAGAGGCATACGGTGAGATTAGACTTCCGGTGAGCTTGCATCAGTGACTCAGTATATCTCATCCAGCCCGTCCCACTTCAGGCCGAGTGCCTGTGCAACCAGCACTGCGAGGTCCTTCACCTGCTTGCTACTGCCAGTCTGCGGCAGCTGTTCATGCATGAAGTCAACGCATGAGGGACAGGCGGTGGCCACGACCTGTGCGCTGGTGGCCTCGATATCCTCGACCTTCAGGCGGTTTATCTTGACAGAGAAGTCCGGGTCGAACGCGCGGAGGACTCCACCACTTCCGCAACAGAAGCTCTTGTTCTTGGTGTGAGGCAGCTCCTCAAAGGTGACCCCAGGCAGGTTCTCGAGCACCTTGCGGGGTTCTTCATAGATGCCGCTGTTCCTTCCCGCATCGCACCCGTCATGGAATGTCACTGACACGTCCAGCGGACTGGTGAGGCCGCTGATTCTGCCGCGGTCGATGAGGTCAGCATAGTACTGAGCACCGTAGATGACCTCGAAGGGCACATCGATGTCCAGGAACTCGTGGTACTCTTCCTTCCACATCCTGTAGCAGCCAGGACAATTCGTGACCAGCCGCTCCACCCCGAGTTCCCTGTACTTGGCAATGTTGTGTTCGGCGAACAGTCTTGCGGTCTCGAAGTCGCCTGCCATTATCATGGGGGCTCCGCAGCACCACTCCTGATCGCCCAGGACTGTGTAGTCTTCCTCCACCCGGTCCATTATGAGCGTCGTGGCGATGGTGGCCTGAATCGGCACCGCCCTGTAAGAGGATGCGCAGCCGAAGAAGAACGCCGTCTTGGCTCTGCGACCCACACGCGACAGGAGGGCGTCCTCGTCGGGGTGCCAGTACGACCAGCCCTCCACCCGGTCCATCTGGCTCTGGCCTTGGACATTGTAAGACTTCAGAAGTGTCTCTCGGGCCGTCTTGAGCTGCTCGGGCCACATCCCCGCCTTGAAGAAGTCTGCTCGCATCGTCTGATACAGCTTCACGAAGGGGATGTTGACCTGACAGACCTCCTCACAGCCTCCACACAGTGTGCAGCCAAAGACCGCGTCCCTGAGACCGGTCAGTCCTTCAGACGGCTTGATTCTCTTCTGGAGAAGGGCTCGGGTCAGAAGCATCTTTCCCTTTCCTGAGTAACTGTCCACGCGCTTCACCTTGTATGTGGGGCAGGCACCATTGCCCACCTGGCAGAAGGAACACTGAGCACATCTGAATGCCATCTCCTGGAGACCATACTCTTGTAGTGTTGAGAATCGCATGGACACTCACCAAGCCGGGCGCATCAAGCCAGACAACAGGCGAGCTGTCGTAGTTGGACTAGAAATACCTTTTCACATGACCAGTCCCGTCCAGCCAGACCATCCGGACCCGAGGCTGACAGGCAAGTCTGATTGATTGCAGGACCAAGCACATCTCCCACGGCGGGTCGCTTGTGCAGGAGATGAAAAGGACACCCACCTCGCCAGCTTTTTAAGTCGTGACGGCCCCTGCGTGAAACCGGACCCAGATCGAACAGGGAGCCGCCTCCAATGACTTTGAAGAAACATCTCGTAGATGAACTCACGGAGGTATTTGGTGAGAGGGTCGTCACTGCCAAGCACGAGCTCATCATCCATGCCCAAGACGTTGGCGCTCTGCCCAAGCAGGTCGGCTGGCTGATGAACACGAATCCGGATGCCGTAGTACGACCCCAGAGCGTGGAGGAGGTCCGCGCGCTCTATGCGTTTGCCAACAAGCACCACATCCCGCTCACACCCAGAGGTGCTGGCACTTCCGGTTATGGTGGTGCTATCCCGCGTAACGGCGGCGTGGTCGTAGACATGCGGCTCTTTGACAAGGTGCTGTCAGTGGATTCGCAGGCTCTCACTGTCACTGTACAGCCGGGAATCTCTTGGGCGAACCTTCAGCATCACCTGAACCGAATGGGACTGGACTTGCGCTGCTACCCGTCATCGGGCATCTCGGCTACTGTTGGCGGCTGGGTCGCCCAGGGCGGCGATGGTATTGGTTCCCTCAAGTACGGGAACATCAATCAGAATGTAGTTGAGGTCGAGGTTGTCCTGCCGAATGGTCAGGTGGTGACCAGCCGTGACACCGACCTGTTCTGTGACACTGAAGGTATTCTTGGGATTATCACAAGGGTGACGCTCAAGATTAAGCCGCTCACTCGCATAGTCCCCATTGTGGTCAGCTTTTCTGAGAACTACCTCATGACATTCGCAATCGAGAAGATACTTGAGAGAGCCCCGCTCCCAATGACGATGAAGTTCGAGGAGTCCAAGTACACGGACCTCAAGAAGCAGGCATGGGAAGGACACGGACCATTCCCGTTCCCGGTCGACCACTGCACCCTTCTGGTCGCATTTGATGGTCCAGACGAGGAGATTGAACGAGGTCTCGAAGTGGTCCGCGAGGTCACTACCGAGTACAAGGGCCGCGTCTATGACAGGCAGGTGTCGGAACATGAGTGGGCCGAGCGATACTACCCGATGAGAATCAAGAAGCTTGGCCCCACACTCGTGGTCGGTCAGGCCTTTGCACCCCTGGAGAGACTCGAGGCCATCCTTGACGACTTCCAGTTCGAACAGGCCTCGGCAAGAGCTGGCATTGACGGATACGTGAACTCCAAGACCGGCGTCACAATGATGGGCTATTTCCTGGAGGACGAGCGAAGGACCTTTTTCATGCTCTCGTGGGTGCAGAGCTTTGTGATCTTCAAGATTGCACAGCGACACGGTGGTCATCCCCACTCCACAGGGATATGGCTCGCAAACTATGCGCCAGTCTACTTTGGAAGACGGAGGCTCGGGCGTATCAGAGCGGCGAAACTCAAGTATGACCCCAACGAGGTGTCCAACCCCGGGAAGGTGTTCGCATACTGGCTGCCGCTCATACTCCGTATTGGCAAGTACTTCATGTGGATTGCCTTTGACCTCTTCCGAAACGGGTTTGGCCGCATGGCCCCCATACTCTTGAAGTGGCTACAGAATCTGCCGCCACTCAAGTGGGTGTTGCGCTGGGGACGCGCGCACAGCCCGTGGCCTGTGCAATATGGACTGGGATGTTGCATGGCCGATGGAGCAGCGGCGGTGGCTTCGAGATGGGACCTTGAGAGGTTCGGCATGCTGCCGCTCTTCGGACCCAGGCAGTGTGATGTCCTGTGGATATCGGGGTCACTCACAAAGAAGATGGCCCCAAGGCTCAAGCGTATCTACGAACAGATGCCCGAACCCAAGTATGTCATCTGTTTTGGGCAGTGCGCTGCGAGTGGTGGCCTCTTCTGGGATGGATACTCGCTCGAAACAGACCCGGAGAAGATCGTGCCTGTCGATGTCTACTTGCCCGGTTGCCCACCGAAGCCGGAGGACTTTGTGAGGGCACACCTCATTCTGCAGAACAAGATACGGGCAGGCACCACTCACTGGCAGAGGCGATACGAGAATCAGGACGCAATGGGAGTCATTCAGTAGGTGAGGTCAATGTCGCTCAGAGAAGACACAGAGTTCTATTGCCTGCTCTGGCTTGGCATGGTCACACTGGGCTCGTACTACTTCAACGTGTTCTATCTGTCAGCCACGAGCTCGACCTATCTCTCCGCCATCGGCTCATTGTTGCCCGTCCTGCTGGGGGCTCCCCTGATGCTTGTCTTTCTGTTCGTTGGTTATCTGAAGCCGGCAAGAGGCCGCATCAAGATGAACATGCTGGCCCTCGCGGTCATCGTCATGGTGTTCTACGCCATAATGATTGCAGGAGAGCCAACCGGCCAGGCTGGCGGCATGTACACCGCGTTCTGGGGCGCGGGAAGCTCACTGCTTGTCGCAGGTGCCCTTGCGATTCGGCCGTCACTGACCGAGAGCACCTCTCGTGGCATGCTTGACGTGTCAAAGCTGAAGTATCCGCCCGAGCCGCCAACCGACTCTGCAGAGTAGACTCACAGCTCCTTGAGCCACGCATAGGCGGAGAAACTCAGCAGCAGGCCAAATGCAATCCACGCGAAGAGGACTATACCCGGTCCCCAGTCGAACAGCGTCAGGTCCAAGTAGCCGTGCACCCCTGTCACAGTCCCCGAGAACATCGTCATCAGTGTCCGGGAGGACCTAGTCTTCAAGTGAGCCAACAGAAAGGTCGACAGAAACAGGATGCCGCCCGTGCCAAAGAAAACCATGTGAAAGAATGTCAGTTCCACTGTTGATGCGAGCGCATACCAGAAATAGGAGCCCACGAATGCCATTCCACTGAGCAGAACGGTTTCAATCCCCGCGATATGGGATCTGTTTCTGCGACCAAGTATCTCTTGGCACGGGGCGTTCCTGTTTCCATGTTTCACTCCCCGCGATATGGGATCTGTTTCTGCGACATGTCGGCCCCCGAACAGGCAATCTATGGTGTTGGAGTACGGATAGGCCTGCATTCTGGGGTGAGTTGTGTGCATCATCATTCTGCAAGGTCGCTTATAAACATCCCCACGCAGTATCGGTGGATGTCAAGTTGGGGGAAGGCCGAAGGGGTGAGGAAGGTCTACTGTCCCCTAGGAAAGGTTGTACAGACCGCGTCTTGTCAGCTGCTGCCGTCTCTCTCAATTGCTGACGGCTCGGGCAGGCTGTTCGAGAAGGCAGACAATGACCGTCCGGCACTCGCAGGACAGTCCGAAGCGTTTTTATGAAGCATGTCGGTAGCGGACGCCTAACGCCGGCATCCAAGGGACTCGACACAGCGCGGAGAGACATCGGGACAATGAATGTCTTGAGGGTCAGTCTGCTATTGCGTCGCCCAAGGAGAATCTGACGACATGAGCCTGACTGGTCTGCAGTGGAGTTCAACTGAAATGCGCCTGTTCATCGACTTCATCCCGGTCCTCCTGTGGGCCATATTCGCCATGGTACTCGTTGTCATAATGCTGTTGGCCTCTTGGGTGTTGCGCCCCCACGTCCTTCAGAACTCGGAGAAGACCTCGACCTACGAGTGTGGTGAGGAGCCTGTGGGCCCTGCGAGGATCTCGTATCCATACAACTACATGGTCTACACCGTGCTTTTTGTTGTGATCGACGTCCTCGGAGCCTTCCTCTACATCGTGGCGGCATCCACACTTCGTCTGTCAGTACCGGTGGTCTGGGAGGTGCTTCTGTTCGTAGTGCTGTTGGCCAGCGGTGTCGGCTACGCGATGAAGGTTCTGCCACATACGTCCACAGCCGGGAGTGAGACTCTGGCCCTGTATCGTGCGGCCAAGGCTGCATACATCGAGGGAGAACGCGAATCTGTGAGGTCAGACTGATGCAAGAGATTGAAGTGTTACTCGAACAGGTAGAGTTCGTGGCCATCGCCGTTGCGGTGATAGTCTTGGCGCTCCTTGCTCTTGAACACAAGGAGATTGTCTATGCGGCCTTCTTCTTCGGAATCATGGCCTCGGTGGTCGCGGGCGTCTTCCTCTTGCTCGAGGCCCCTTTCATCGCCGGTATGCAGATTGCCGTATACACGGGCGGAATCAGTGCGCTCATCATCTTTGCTGTACTGCTCTTGCCCAGGGCGCAGGACTCCTCGCTAGAGGTCTTCGAGTCTCCCAGAAGGAGGCGACTGGGGCTGGCCACTGCTGCGGGAGTCATGACGCTCTCCGGAGCGCTGGCACTTCTCTTCCCATGGTACGAGGCGTTTCCAGCTGGCCAACCTGACCTGGCCCAGAGCCTGCAGGAGCTTGCCGTCTGGATGTGGGGCACGCACGGTGTCATTGTTCAGATGGTTGCCCTGACGATGCTGACTTCCATTGTTGGGACCATGACACTGCTGAGGATGGAGAAGACCGAACATCTCCAAGAGATTGCCACGTACACCAAGTCGGCTGAAGCCACCGACACGAGAGAGGAGGCTGAGAGACAGTGATCCCCCTGTCGTGGTATCTCATTCTGGCTTTCATTCTCATTGGTCTCGGGGCATACGGTATGGTTGTCAAGAGGAATCTGATTCGTATTCTCATAGGCTCTGAGATCATGGCCAACGGTGTCAACATCGCGTTTGTTGCGACCTCGCTGTACTACCCGGTCTTCAACATCACTGGCCAGGCACTCATCGTCCTTGTGATATCCATCTCGGCGGCTCACACTGCGCTTGCGATGGTGTTGATGCTTCTCTACTACAGGCGATACAAGACTGTGGACCTTGGTCGTCGTCAGGTTGTGGAGGTGCGGTGATTGACGGAGAGTCCCTCAGCTCTGGCCTTTGCTCGAAGTGTCACGAACCGGTATCCGGACGTGCAGGCAGATGTGATTGACGAACACAATGTCAAGCTGAGCACACCCCCCGAAAGGATTCGTGATGTCGTTTCGCTCATCGACTCAGGCCTTTCAGACGCGTTCCCAGAGTCGGTCTTCGGTGTCGATCTGACCGGAGACCAGTACGAGCTGATATACTACTTCTGGTCCCACAACGCGCGACTCCTCTGCCAAGTGCGAGTGAGACTGACAGGACCCACCCCCTCCGTGCACTCCGTGGCCGACATGTTTCCGGGACTGGAGTGGCACGAGCGGGAGACCCATGAGATGTTCGGGATCCAGTTCGTGGGGCATCCGGACCTGAGGCCCCTCTTGCTTCCGGAGGAACTTAGAGGCAAGTACCCTCTCCGGAAGAGCTTCCAGACCGATAGGAGTCGTCTTGAGGAGTCGGGGCTTCCGTTGCGAGGAGGTGCGAGCGAGTGACAACGAGACAGAAGCCGGACATACTCGAAGAGGCCTCTGAGATATGGTTTGGTCCTCAGCATGTCTCCGCTCACGGCTGGGCCACAAAGCTCACCATCGTTGGTGACTACGTGGTCGAGTGTGACCCGCACGCGGGCTACTTCCACAGGTCTGCGGAGAAGGTGCTGGAGTATCGTAACTTCAACCAAGGACCTCTGGTCATGGAGCGACTCTGCATGCTAGAGGCGTTTCTCGCAGAGTATCCCTACGTGAGTGCAGTGGAGAAGATAGCCGGTCTCGAAGTGCCAGAGAGGGCCAGAGTCCTGAGGACCATCATGATGGAGGCCAGTCGGATCCACAGCCTTCAGTTCTGGTGGGGGCAGTTCTCAGCCGAGCTCGGGCTGTTCGCAATGTTGCTCTGGCCGTGGATTGACAGAGAGTACTTCCTCGACACGTTCGAGGAGCTTACCGGGTCCAGACACACGGTGTCATTCAGCACTCCCGGCGGAGTGAGGTATGACATGACAGAGAAGGTCGCTCAGAAGCTGGACCGGGCGCTCACACGCCTGGAAGAGAGGATGCCCAAGTTTCGTGACATGCTCATGGGAAGCCCGACCTTTCGGCTTCGAACCCGAGGCGTGGGGCTACTGAGCGGCAGAGAGGCAATCAGGCTTGGACTGAGCGGCCCAAATGTGAAGGCATGCGGAATCCCGATGGACCTGCGCAAGGACATGCCTGACCCGAACCTGGCCTACGACCTCGTGGACTTCGAGGTGCCGACGGTGGAGAGCAAGGAACACCCGGGGATGAGTGACGCATACGACAGGATGGTGCAGCGATTCCACGAGGTCGAGACCTCAGTGAGCATAATCAGACAGCTCCTGCCTCATCTCAAGCCGGGCCCTGTCATCGACCCGAAGGCACGAGCGAAGACCAACCGACTTCCTGAGGGGGAGGCGTACGGAAGGGTCGAGGGCACACGAGGCATCACAACAGTCTGGCTGAAGACCACCGACAAGGCACAGACACCCTATCGGGCGAAGGTGCGAGGACCGTGTTTCAACTCATACTACTCGCTAAAGCACCTCGTACCCGGACACAGATTTGCGGACTTCATAGTGGTGTTTGGTAGCCTTGACCCGTATCCGGGTTGGTGGGACAGGTGAGGAGGTGACATAGAGTGCAGTTCGACTTCTTCGAATGGCTTTCCGGGATACCGTCATGGCTCTGGGGCATACTCAGCTGGCTCTGGGGTGTCGTGCAGTGGTGGTTCTTCTGGGTCTGGGGACTCTTCGAATGGGTCTGGGGACTCGTTGTTGTCAACTTCTGGTTCCTGTTCAAAGCGGTCGTGTTTCCCGGTCTGATATTCATAGTCCTCGCAATCATCTACTCCGTGTGGTTCTCAAGAAAACTGTGGGGTCGCATACAGGGCCGACGTGGTCCCTTCCACATCGGGAAGTATGGGGGTCTGCAGCTGTTCGCGGATGCGATAAAGCTGGTCTCAAAGGAGACAATCATTCCAGACGGCGCCAAGAGGTGGATGTACCGGCTGCTTCCCAGTCTGCTTCTTGTGATTGTGATATTGCCGTTCGCCTTCGTACCCTGGGACGAATGGTGGTACATCTCAGACCTGTCTGTCAGCCTGGTCCTCATGTTCGCATTCGTGACCGCGGTCCCAGTGATTGCACTCCTCGCAGGGTGGATCAGCGGGTCGAAGTACTCTCTGATAGGCGGCTTCAGAGCAGCGAACAACCAGTTTGCGGCGGAGATACCTCTCCTCATATCGTCAGTGGGCCCGGCGCTTCTTGCAGGCTCGCTCAGTATCATGACGATATCTCAGTCCCAGACAGCCATCTGGTACGTCTTTCTGCTTCCGGTGAGCTGCGCCACTTTCATCGTGAGTGCCGCTGCCACTACTGGCCTGGTGCCTTTCGATGCACCGATTGCAGACTCTGAGATCATATTCGGATGGAGAACGGAGTTCAGTGGCATCTACTTCACCATGACCTACTTTGCTGAGTTCGCAAAGCAGTTCCTCTACAGTGCAATGACGGTGGCGTTGTTTCTCGGGGGCTCTTACGGTCTGCCATTCCTGCCGGGGGTTGTCAACTTTCTCATCAAGACGCTGATAGTCATGTTCTTCTTTGTGGTCGTGACGAGTTCCTTCTTCCGTATTCGTCAGGATGAGATAGTCTACCACTCGTGGCGATACCTGCTGCCGCTGTCACTCCTGAATCTCGTCGTGGCCATGCTTGTCCTTGCCTATTTCCCACCGCTGGCCAGCGCGCTGCAGGGCATAGGAGGTTGAGACAATGAGATTCTTCGCAGTCTTGGGTGACATATTCAGAGTCCTCAGACACATATTCAGACAGATCTTCGAGCGACCAATCACAGAGCTGTATCCCTACGAGGACCGCTACTATCCAGAGCGTACAAGGGGACGTCACATCCATGTCAGAGAGAACTGCACGGCCTGTGGACAGTGTGTCAGGGCCTGCCCGAACGTTGCGATTCGGATTGACAAGGCCGATAGGAAGTTCGAGAAGGACGCGGCACTCTACTTCGACTACACCAGATGCATCTTCTGTGGGCTATGCGTCCAGGCATGCAGGTTCAACGCGCTGTTTCACACTCCTGTGACGGACCTCTCTGAGGGAGACCGGGAGAGTCTGACATATGGTCCTGAGAGGATGTCCACTCTTGACAGAGAGCCTCTGAAGTGGCGTGGAAGGAGGTTCAGGTAGTGCAGACTCTCGAACTGCCGCTCATGGCCTCGTCGCTGGTTGTCCTCTTCATTGGAGGGCTCATCATCTACCTGCTCAGGGGTAAACTACAGGGGTCGGCTGGCAAGGTTGCAGTCGGCTTCTCATCGCTGTCAGTCGCGCTCATGATACCACCTTTCTACAGAGTGCTCGTGGAGAGAGGCACGGCATACGAGGGCTTCAGGTGGTCTGCAGTGCTTGGTGAGTTCGGCCTCAACCTCGACCAGATAGCCTTCCCCATCACGTTCGCCATTGTAGTGCTCGGTTTCTTCTCAGTGTTGTACGCAGTGGGATACACTGAGCATACTGAGAACAGACCGACCTTCTTCGCCAATCAGCTGTTCTTTCTGATGGGCATGCAATGGGTCACTCTTGCAACCAACATCCTGGAGTTCTTCATCGCGTGGGAGCTCATGCTGGTTCCCAGCTACTTCCTCATTCTCTTCTGGGGACTGCCTGAGACCAGACAGCGAACAGCCATGAAGTTCTGGCTGTACACACAGAGCGGCGCAGTCACCATATTCATCGGTCTGGCGCTGCTATACTATGTTTCGGGAGCGAGCAGTTTCGATATCGCAGTCATTCAGGCGGCGTATCCGCTCTTCGCTGGTCAGTCCCAACTCCTCAAGTTGATCTTCGTCCTGTTGGCGGCGGGTTTCCTTGTGAAGATGGCCGTCGTTCCGCTTCACTGGTGGTTGCCGCCCGTGCATGCTGAGGCCCCCACACCAATCTCAGTACTCCTCTCCGGCGCCATGATCGAGACAGGCGCATATGCGCTGGTCAGATTCGGGACGATAACTATGCCGGGGACGGCAAGGGAACTGTCATTTGTAGTCGCCGCGGTTGGCGTGGTCACCATGTTCTATGGTGGGTTCATGGCACTCGCACAGAAGGACATCAAGCGCCTCCTCGCATACTCGTCGGTCTCACAGATGGGCTACGTCCTGTTCGCTCTTGGCACCTTCTCATCCTTTGGTATGGCCGGAGGACTCTTCCATCTCATCAACCACGCATTCTCCAAGGGCCTGCTCTTCATGACCGCGGGCGCCGTGATACACCAGACACATCTACGCGACATTGATCTCATGGGTGGTCTCCACAACAAGATGCCAGTGACCGCCTTCGCTGCAGCGATAGGCGCAATGAGTATTGCCGGGAGTCCTCCGCTCTCCGGCTTTGCGAGCGAGTGGATGATGTTCCTCGGCGGCTTTCAGGCTGCGCTCATCACGGACACCGGGGTCGGGTCAGTGCCATTTCTGGCCATCACGATACTGGCGCTCTCAAGCACGATTCTGAGTGCAGGCTATATGCTTCGCTTCCTCTGGAAGGTATTCCTGGGTCCACATCCTGAGACACTGGAAGATGTGAGAGAGGGTCCGAGGTCGATGACTGTCCCGATGATTGCCCTGTCCGTCCTCATTGTGCTGCTCGGAATACTACCCGGCCTAGTCCTCGACGTCATAACGGCGGGGACGAACGGCATTCCAAACATACTACCCTGAGGTGAGGTCAAGTGCTGCTAGGACTGCCCTACTATCTGATTGTCGTGATTCCTCTGGCAGGCTCTCTGTTCGTCCCACTGGTCGGTCGCTTCAACGAGAGGCTCCGCGACTGGACTCCAGCGATTCTCATGGGTATCAGCATGGTCTTGTGCTGGTCGCTGCTGGGAGACATGGACGCTCCTCAGGGGCCGACGAGTTGGGTGTGGATTGCGTCGCTGAATCTCCACTTCGAGCTTCTCATAGATCCCCTCTCGGTCATCATGGCAATACTCTCAAGCACACTCTGTTTCCTCATCTATGTCTACTCCACAGAGTACATGGCACACGAGGGCGACCGTGACAGATTCTTCTTTCTCATGCTTGCCTTTGGCGGCGGGATGCTCACACTTGTCCTGAGCAACAACCTGCTCATCGCCTTCATCGGCTGGGAGATCATGGGCTTCTGCTCCTACGGTCTCATAGGCTTCTGGACCGACAGGCGAAATCCCCCTGAGACCGACCCGACCGATGTGAAGTATGGCAACTCCTTGCTCAGCTTCAAGACAGAGGGACAGTACAACACCCACTGTGGCACAAAGGCATTCATCGTGACGCGGGTGGGCGACGCATTCATGCTCGGAGGCATCCTGCTCCTGTTTGCGTTCGCGGGGACCTTCTCATTCACCGGCACCGAGTCTCTGTCAAGCAATGCCAATGACTGGTGGGGTGGTCTCGCTGCCATCGGCCTGCTCATTCCCACACTTCTGTTGATATTCATGGGTGCGATCGGGAAGTCAGGACAGGTGCCCCTTCAGGTCTGGCTGCCGGAGGCCATGGCTGGGCCAACATCCGTGTCCGCGCTCATTCATGCGGCAACAATGGTCAAGGCGGGTGTGTACATCACTGCACGCTTCGTCGTCACCATTGCCGGTGCGTCGGGAATCAGCGAAGGCGGACATGGCCTGTGGACCCCGCTTCAGCAGGTTGGCATGGAGTCCGCATTCACATTCTTCCTGATTGTGGGTGTGATCGGTGGTCTCACCGCCTTCATGACCGCTACAATGGGCATGGTGTCCATGGAGCTGAAGCAGGTGTTGGCGTTCTCCACGCTGAGCCAGCTCGGATACATGATGCTGGCTCTGGGCACAGCAGGCATGCTGGGCACTCACTACGAGCCGGCCTACCTCAGCAGTGTGCTCCATGTGGTGAGCCACGGCGCGTTCAAGGCCCTTCTCTTCCTTGCTGCGGGTGGAGTGATCCACGCAACGCACACCAAGTACATGACCAAGATGGGCGGACTCAGAAGCAAGATGCCAAAGACATTCGCGGTCATGGTCATAGGCGTCCTTGCACTGTCCGGTATCCCTCCATTCTCAGGCTTCTGGTCAAAGGACTCCATAATCGAGTACGCGTATGAGCTGGCCCTCCATGAGAGCGTCGGTCTGTTACTCTTCGTGCTGGCCGTTGGAGCTGCAGCATGTACCATCTTCTACTCCATCCGTCTTGTCGGCATGACCTTCTTAGGAAGTCCGCATGAATCACCTGCAGAGACCACAACAGCTGCAACAGCCCACGACGACTCACACAGGCCGGACGAGGAGCACAAGGACGAGGGCCACGACAGCGGCGCTCACCACGCTTCCGAGCCCCATGACCCCGGTCCTGCAATGATGATTCCTCTGTATGTGCTGGCGGCCTTCACTGTGTTTGCATTTGCCGTCTTTCCCTTCATCCAGTCGCTGGTAATGCATGAGGGGCCCATGACCCCCGAACTGTATGCGGGCCTCCTCCTTGAGATGATGTGGGTCAAGGTCTCTCCGGAGGGAATAGTGCCGTTCGGCATCACACTGTTGGCCCTGGCGGCGGGTGCCATACCTGCCTGGAGGATCTATGTCAGGGGCGCTGGCAGACACAACCGGGTCATTCCCGAGACCGGGCTTGCCCGACGGGTGTACAGTTTCCTCCGTCACCGCTGGTACATCAACGAGTCGTACTACTGGCTTGTTGGGAAGTTCCTTCGCTTCACCGAGTCCTGGAGAGTGAGGATTGACAACCGAGTCATAGACGGGATTGACTTTGGCTCCGCAAGAGCTGCGCGGGTCCTCTCCAAGAAGGTGCGCTGGTTTGATGACAATGTCATTGATGGTTTCGCAGAGGGCATTGCAAAGACCGGCATCAGTGCGTCCGAGTCCAGCCAGACCTTGCAGACAGGTCGAGTCAACGACTACGTGGGTGTGATGATATTCGGGACGGGCCTGATACTCATCCTGGTCCTGATAGTGATGGGGGTGATATAGATGCAGTCCGAACTAGCCCGTACCCTTCTGTCGCTTCTGCCGCTTGGACCACTGTGGTTCATGCTAGTCCTTCCTCTCTTCATGTCGTTTGTCGCATACCTTGCGGGCAAGAAACTGGCGCGACCAGTCGCCATTCTTACCACGCTCGTTGAGCTCGTGATTGCGGTCGCCCTCGCTCTGGCTTATGACACATCGACTCTTGCCGCTCCGTACCTGGACTACGTCTCAACCTATACGATGGGAGCGCTCCCCTACCACAGTGCAATCATCCAGCTGATAGTCGGCGTCGATGGCATCTCAGTGGTGATGGTCGTACTCTCAAGTCTGGTTGTGTTTGTCGCGGTACTGAGTGCAACTCACATCCATGAGTCTGAGGGGACATTCTACATGCTGATGTTGCTCCTGCAGACAGGCCTCACCGGTGTGTTCGTATCACTTGACCTGATGGGCTTCTTCGTCTTCTGGGAACTCGTACTCATCCCAATGTTCTTCGTCATAGGCAAGTTTGGGGAGGAGGGCTGTCGTCACGCTGCAATCAAGTTCTTCATCTACACCCATCTCGGTTCGCTGGCAATGCTCCTCGGCTTCTTCGCTCTCTTCTTTGCAGGTGGGTACACCTTCGACATGGTGGCTCTGAGGAACACCCCACTGGCGCCCGAGGTGCAGATTGGCTTCGCCTTAGCGGTCTTTCTCGGCGCGGGAGTCAAGCTGCCCGTGTGGCCTCTACACAACTGGCTTCCGTGGGCACATGTCAAGGCTCCAACCCCAGGTTCGGTCATTCTTGCTGGAATCCTACTCAAGATGGGTGGCTACGCTTTCATCCGACTGGGCGTCTGGCTGAATCCCGTGGCATTCTCACGCCTCGCAATCCCGTTCGCTGTCGTCGCGGTCTTCACCTGTATCTACGCAGCTTTCACCGCCATGGCTCAGACGGACTTGAAATCGATGGTGGCGTACACTTCTATCAACCATATGGCCTGGGTCTTGCTCGGTGTGGCAATCGGTACTGAACTCGCGCTACAGGGAGCAGTGTTCATGATGTTCAGTCATGGCGCCATCATCTCGGTGCTCTTCATTGTGGCAGGCCAGATGAAGTACTCTGCGGGCAGTCGCGAGATACCTGCAATTCAGGGACTGTCCAAGAGGGCACCGCGCCTCTCTGCCCTGTTCGTACTCGCCTCGCTCGCAGCTTTTGGTCTCCCAGGTCTCAGCGGCTTCATAGCTGAGGCCCTTGTACTCTTTGGCTGGGCCACCCTGCTCACCATCTCGAACTTCATGGTGTGGATATGGGCTTCCTTGATCACCTTTGCGATATTCATCACGGTGGGTTACTTCCTGTGGACCCTGAACCGGACTGTCTTCAGCGAGTCCGACCCTACCAAGGAGGTCTCAGACGCACCACTGCGTGACCTGGTTGCCCCTGTGCTCATGATGGTCCCTGTGTTTGTCTTGGGCCTCTGGCCCGACCTCGTGATAGTCCAGATACAGCAGGTCATTCGCTTCATAGTCAGTAGTATGGCCGGAGGAGGTGTCCCATAGGATGCAGCAACTCACATGGCTAGTTGACGCTCTCAGAGCTCTCTTTGCACCACTTACGGACGAGATCGAGTCAGTAATCCCAACAGACCTCGTGGGTTCACTTCCCGCTCTCACGCTGGTGGCGTTCGGTCTGTTGGCGCTACTCGTGGGACTGAGGTACAATCCCCTTTCCCTGAGCCTGCTCGGTGTGGTGGTCGCTTCATTTGAGATGGTCCTGTTTGATGCCACAGGTCCCTCGTTCGGGTCGCTCTTCGTCAGGGACGGTCTGTCCGACTTCTTCATCTACATAGTCTTGATTGTGGCGTTCCTGATGCTTGTGTCATCTTCGTCCTTTGACGGCGACACAGGCGCATACAACTTCCTGTTGATGATGTCGTTCGCTGGGGCCATATGGGTTGTCATGGCGGCGGACCTCATTGCCCTCTTTGTTGCATGGGAGCTGATGTCCACTCCAACCTACGTGCTGGTAGCCATGAGTCCCAATCGCTCTGGCATTGATGGCGCGACCAAGTACTTTGTCATGGGCCTGATGTCCACCATGCTCATCCTTCTTGGGATTGCACTGCTGTATGGAGTCACTGGGACCACACAGATGGCTGCAGTAGGGAGGGCAGTCTCAGATGTGTGGAACACCGTTCCTGTCGGTCAGGCAGCATACACGATACTACTGGCAATCGTACTGCTGGTCGTCGCATTCGGTTTCAAGATAGGTGTGTTTCCGGGCTGGATGTGGGTGCCTGACACCTACTCGGCTGCAGATGGCAACATCGCGGGGTATCTTGCAGGCGCAACCAAGAAGACCGGCGTAGCGGCCATCATTCGACTGCTCTTTGTGGCACTCGCTGTCGCAAGATACGAATGGATATGGGTCCTCGCTCTCGTCTCGGTGCTCACCATGACCATAGGCAACTACCTGGCGCTTGGACAGAAGAGCGTGGTGAGAATGCTCGCCTTCAGCAGCATAGCCATGATGGGTTATCTCTTCATGGGCATTGCCGCCAGCACCGAGTTCGGCGTGGCCGCAGCATCGTTCCACGCACTTGTGCACGCACTCATGAAAGGGGGCGCCTTCATCCTGATCTGGGCGATATCTCTCAAGATGGCAAAGGATGTGACCTACGACGATCTGGCCGGACTGGGCAAGCGGTCGCCACTGGCTGCAGGCATACTGGCCGTCCTTGTGCTCTCGCTGATAGGGGTCCCGTTTGCAGCTGGATTCTGGTCCAAGATATTCCTTCTTTGGAGCGCTGTCGATGCCGGTCTGTGGTGGTTGGCCGTGCTAGGCATACTGAACATGGTCATGTCCCTCGGCTACTACGTTCCACTTCTCTCCAAGATGTACCAGGAGGAGCCGTCAGACAGCACACCCTTGTCCGTTGCAAGAGCACCGCTGTTCGTTTCAGCAGTATGCGCGGTTCTGTTGGTGATAATGATGATAGACTGGGGTCTGGCCATGGACTACGCTTGGTCTGCCGGAAGTGCGCTCTTTCCCTAGCGAGGAATGCCTTGTGTCCGCTGCACATGATTGACATCTCATGGAGACCTCCCTCGTCCCTCTGTCAACCAAGCCGCTTTTCAAAGAGGAGTATCGAGAATCTCTCCACCCACTTCGGGACCCAACGTTCTGCGAGTAGGATGTGCCTGAATCTCAACGGGTAGATGCCCATGAGGAACGGACGTCCCTCTGCTCTTGCCAAGAATACCTGAGAGTAGAGTGCTCTTGTGAAGTCGCTCGGCGTCTCCGCGTAGATTGCAGTTGACCAGCCGCTGTCCTGTCCCTCTGTCCTGACAGAACCGAAAGTGACGGACCCAATGCGCTCGTTGTCGGTCAGGATGTAAGCTCGTGCACTCTGTAGTACCTGGGAGATGCCTTCCGAGCAGAAGTCATAGGCTTTCCAGTCGTGGATTATCACTCCGTCCGAGAAGAGATGTGCTGCCCCCTTGAGTATTCTCTCTGCAGCATCGCGCTCAGCATACTGAGGGGACTCCTTGACACCGCCCTTCTTCACGCGTTTCAGCCCGCCTTTCCAGAAGACCCCCATTTCAGCTCTCACACTCATTCCGATACTTTTCGCGAGGCTTATTGAAGCAGAGTTGGTCGAGTCTGTGGTGTACCTGAGTCGCTCTACTCCCGCATTCCTGCCTTCCTTTACAAGCTCGTCTGTGAGGACCTTCGCCAGACCCTTCCGCCGATACCTGGGATGCACTCTCAGCCCTTCCATCCACCCTGTGCGTCCAGAGTCAATCATGTGAAGGTTCGCAAGTCCGATGATTCTTCCTGCAACCTCGAGTCCAACCAGACGACAGCTGGGACTCTTGAGCCACTCGTCGAGCTGAGAGGGCATATAGTCGTGACCGCCCCAGGTCCTTCTTGCAATCTCGAGCACGTCATCTCTGTCTGACTCGACCACACGACGAACCGTAAAGTCAACCATGTTGGAGTCACTCCTGACAAATGGAATGCTTGCTACCATTGAGCGTCTTGGCTGGTGCGGCCATACGTATAATGCATTCTATCGCAGCGACCGAGTGTAATCGCATAATCACCAGACTGGCTTCCGGACGTCGCAGATGCCGCGCAGTTCAGACTCATCACAATCCGTGAGACGTGTGTGTCAAAGGGCATTGCAACAGCGTCACATGTTGGCGGTTCAGAATCATCCGAGTCCCTGCGGATGGCTACAGCAGCTCCCGTATGCGGGTCAGTATTGCGGACCTTATCTCTCTGAGCGCCTGCTCGTAGTCCTTGAAGGAGACCGCCTTCACACCCGCACTCTCCGCAAGGTGTACCAGGTAGTCCTGTATCTCCCGAGCCCTCTCGAAGTGAAGGGCTCTCTCCTCTGGGCTGTGAGTCACGGTCCTCAGGCCGCCAGCGCCACTCTTGCTCATGAACATCGAGCGGTGGATTGCCTCCGAAGGGTTGATCACCAGCTCGATGACGCTTGCTCCTGCGTCTTGTATTGAACCCGGAATCACATGCACTCCGTCGATGACGCACTCCAGACCCTCGCTCAGAATCCGCTCGACGGCATTTCTCAGGTGCGGGACGATCATGTCACACTGGGCCAGATAACCTCTCACCGAGGGGGACAAGGTGCTTGGTCCCGTCTGCTTGTACCTGTGTGCCTCATATGTGTGGCAGAACAACTCGGGATGCTCGTCCTCTGAGTGGATAGTCCGCAAGACCTGACGCAGCGAGTCCGTGCCAATCACTCTGGTAGCGCTGAGATCGGCAGCCACCTCCAGTGCCAGCATTGACTTACCTGTCGCCGACGCTCCTTCCAAAGCAACAACAATGGGGGACGGCCCTCCTGTCTCTCTTCTGCGTCTTTCAAACTCAGCAAGCATTGTCCACCGCCGCACAACTGCTTCTCCCAGCGCTGACAGCTCATCTTCAAGGAACCTGTTCAGAGCACTCAGCTCAAGGGGAGTAGAGCCTCTGGTGAGTCTCTGCGCCACAGCCTCCATGACTTCGGTCTGTTGACGAAGAGTGAGGCCGCACATACGGAGATGACCGGTCAGTACTGCAGGAGGATACGGGACGGACTGGCCGTCAAGAAGGACGAACATGGTGTGAGGATGAGCGGTCCTGTTCAAAAGGGAATCTCTTGTCAGAAGCCTCTGGAGCCACAGTAGCCACTGTCCTCTCTGCCCGGAGCACCCCAGAACGTCCGTCCCGTGCTGGAACGGCGTCGAGACGACGCATGATGAGGCTTCCATGCGAAAGGACGACTCATATCATTGTCCATGTTGACATCGATGTCAACGTGTAATTCTCTCACAGTGGCTTGATGACCCTTCCTGAGCCTCATGCAATGGTCGTATACATCCACACTGACATCAGAAACAGAATAGACTCCACCCACCTTCATCTCAAGGGCATCCTCGTTCCATGCGACAAAAACGATGGTGCCTGATGCGTCACCCACAAGGAGGTCTCTGACAACCAGTCTTCTGCCGGTGCTTCTTGCCACACCCCTGTACTCTCTGTCCACTCTCACCACTCTGAACAGAAGACAGACCCCTCTGCGTTTGGGCGTGGCATCCGCTATTGACATGGACTCTGCTCCGACTGCATCTAGTTGGGGTCTGGACATCCTGTGAGTATGTGCCGCCGAGAGGCTTATGAACTGCCACCTTGCGACACCTGAATGACGGGCCAGCATTGATAAGCAACGAGTGAAGACCCTAGCACACTCGGCACGAGAGGATGATGGTGAGTGACCGCCAGATTACTCATTGTGGACGATGACATTGATGTGGCAAAGCTACTACGGGCATACCTGAAGAAGACAGGGTCGGATGTTGAGATTAGCTATGCTCGCAGCTGCAAGAGAGCGATTCGGAAGGTGAAGGAAGCCATTCTCAGCGGCTTGCCGCCCCATGCATGTCTGGTCGACATAAAGCTCCCAGACACAACTGGCACAGATTGCATACGTCAACTGCAGGCGATGGGACTGGCAAACCTCTGTGCTTTCACCGCATACTCGAAGCCCCAGATCATCGAAGAGGCCAAGCGTGCCGGTGCAGTAATGGTCTTGAAGAAGAGTGCGGGCTTCGCGGCTATTGCGGACACGCTCGCTCAGCTACTGGACTTGGCCCCTCTTGAGCTGTGAATATGCAACAAAAACCCTTAACAGATGTGACGACTCGATGATAACTGTTCAGAAGTTGGGAGATGACTGTCCGTATGCTCCATGTCACGCGTCGAGGTCTTATGGTCTGTACAATGCTCTTCATGCTCAGCCTTTGGTGCCTAGGTTTCTCCACTGCAGCTGCCCAACCGACAGAAGAGTGGTTTGGCGATAGTCACATACAGATTTACATCGGTCTCGACGGCCGCAGCATCACCACTGCAACTGCGACTGACCCATTAGTGGTAGACCTCGAAACACCGACCGCACTGCTACTCAAGGTCAACACGACGGGCAGTCAGGCAATCTACAACCTGACCGGTTCGATAGGCTTCTACTATCAGGGTATCAAGGTCTTCGCCATCAGCGTTCAGCAGGCCGTAGTACAGTACATTCCAGCTCCGCTGTCATTGCCCCCCGTAGCAACTGACATTGACTTTGGTGCCATCTTCAGCAGCAACTTCAGCGGCTACTCCATTGACCTTGCCACAGGCATCTATCAGGCGTCTGTGGACTTCCAGTACTTCCTTGAAGGCGACCTCGTTCACCCTCAGACTGTCGGAACCGGTTTCTATGTGACACTGCCCCCAAAGAGCTTCATTGATGTCGTCACTTCTGTTGCGGGCATTGCGGTGACCGCAGCCACAGCAGGTGCGGTCGTTGGCACTGCCGGCAGCATCAAGGCACTGCTTGACGGCCTTGCAACCGCCCACAAGGTCCGGAGCATTCAGAAGAAGGCCGGTGAGATTCGGTCCCTGCCAAACCTGACGGTCATAGGTGCTCTGCCTGCTCTGTTCTCTGTACTATCAGCTATGGCACTGATGGGCAAGAAGAAGAAGAAGGGCACGGCCACAGTTGCAGAGCCCGAGTCCAAGGATGGTGTGAGCGAATATGTCCTGAGGCAGCGTGTGAGGGAGATTGCCCCTGAGGCATGGCAGGGCGACAAGTGTCCGAAGTGCAGGAAGAACTGGGACAGGAAGAAGGACATGTGTGGGAAGTGTGGTCTTGACCATGAAGACGCAAAGCGCGAGTATGGAGAGTACCTGAGCAGCAGAGTCCCACGGGCAATCAAGGTGCTCGGCAAGAAGAAGTCGCTCAGCATAAAGAAGCTCTCAAAGAAGGCCAAGATGAGCCAGTACAGTGCGGGTGTCATCGGTGCAGCAATGGTCGACACTGGCTTCACAGAGGTGACGAAGATTGACACTCCCCTGAGGAGTTTCGTGACGAACATAGGTGGACTAGCATTCCTTATTCTGACATGGCAACAGCTACTCGGCGGTGCTGCAAGCCAGTTCCAGACCACACTCACCGTCGTCGGTGGTGGTATGTCCGTCGCAGTCATAATCGCGCTCTACTTTGCAAGGAGGACGCAGATCAAGAGACTGAAGGCCGACCTCGAGGCGGGGCGGAAGCTCATGCCAACGATGCGAGAGAGAGAGGAGCAGGCAGCAGGAACAGCTCCTTCAACGGACTCTCACGGACGGACTGACTCCACTGGTCCTGAAGAGACCTCGGTTCCAACATCAGGCGAGTCTTCTGAAGCTGAGTCGGCCGGTACTTCAGAAGATGAATCGGGAGATGTCTAGTCAGACTCCCTGTGTTATGCCTAGACGTTCACCTGCAGCGTACCGCAAAGATGATTAGGTTTACTCGTGGTCGGCGCCCACAACGTGACAGACTATGGTCGATAGTATAGCAGTCATTGGTTGCGGGGCTGCAGGAGCCACAGCAGCGATGCAGGCTCGTAAACAGAACAGGTCGGTCTCCATCTGGATATTCGATGTAGAACGCCACTCGCAGTACTCCAGATGCGGCCTTCCCTATACGATATCCGGGAAGGTTGCCAAGTTCGAGGACGTTGTGCTGACCCCTCCTGAGAGCTGGGAGGGGCTGAAGATAACCGCTCACCTCGGGGTCAAGGTGACGGAAATAGACCATAGTGCTCACTCACTCACGGCAGAGGGGGTGGGCGGGTCTGTCACAGTCAACTACGACGCACTGATATTCGCAACCGGCTCATACAACGTGACTCCGCCGGTGAAGGGCCTTGACAAGAAGCACATCTACGGTCTACGAACGCTCGACGATGCCAAGGCGCTCTCTAAGGAAGCGGAGAAGGCCAAGGATGTAGTGGTGATAGGCGGTGGGCTGATTGGAATGGAGACCGCCGAAGCACTGCATGAACGAGGACTGCGTGTTACAGTTGTCGAGTTCCTTCCCTATGTCCTACCCGCAATGGTCGATGCCGACATGGGTGAGATCATTCAAGAGCACTGCAGGTCACACGGGTTGCAGATTCTTGTCAACACCGCCGCGCTGGAAGTTGTCGGCAACGAGCGTCCTGAATCAGTCATAGTGAAGGACAGAGCCACAGAAGCCACATCGTCGATACCAGCCGATGTGGTTGTTGTCGCGACAGGTGTACGTGCCAACACCGCGCTTGCCGAGCAAATTGGCGTGAAGGTGGGACCCACCCGGGGAATCATCGTCAACGACCGAATGGAGACCAATCTGCCCAACGTGTACGCCTGTGGGGACTGTGCAGAGCATGTGGACTTCGTGACCAAGAAGCCAGCGGCTGCAGGACTTGGTACTGTTGCAGTGAGACAAGGGCGTGTCGCAGGAATAAACGCAGCAGGAGGGGATGTACGGTTCCCGGGCATTGTGGGTGCGAAGGTGACGAAGCTGTTTGGGCTGGAGATAGCCAGCACCGGCATCACGGAGGAACTCGCCAAGCGTTACGAACTGTCGGTCGTGAAGGGGTCAGTGAGAGGGCTGACCAAGCCGCCCTACTACACAGGTGGCAAGGAACTGAAAGTGAAGACCTACTTCGACAGAGACTCCGGTCGTCTAGTCGGCGGGCAGCTAGTCGGGGTTGAGGACGCAGCCATGAGGCTGAACGTGCTGACCATGGGCATACAGAGGGGCGTCGATGCTGCTGGCCTATTTGACTTTGAGAACTGCTATGCTCCAGCGGTGTGTGACACATGGGACCCACTGGTGACGTCAGCAGACGCGGCGCGCAAACGACTGAAGACCTGAAGTGTCGGTGGACCATCGTGCTATTACAAGCATCGCATGGTGATCTGGCCGTCAGTCTTCGGTTCGGGGCATGGAAGAGTGTCCATTCTCGTCACGACAGTGTGGTCTGCGTAGGACCTTGAATCAATCATGCCAGACTATCCGGAAATGGACTTCAATGCGTGCTCAACAGAACTGAGCTGTGTCGGCGATGACGTGACTATGACGACTCGCCGTACGCTGGTCTCCCCGGACGAGTGGTGTCGCAACGCTCTGACAATCTCATCAGCCACTTCCCAGCTGGGCACTCGTGCGACCTCGAGACCCAAGGTGTAGAGGCCCACTTCCTCTATCTGCGCCCTCTTGGCCAGCGTGAGTGTGTTTCGGATTGCACGGTATATGGTCTTCCTCCGGTCCGGGCTCTCGACTGAGACCGGAGGCCAGTACTCGACGCGCTCTGTTACACTCGTCTCCACATCATTGCCGACGCAAAGCCGTAGAGCACCATCACCGCCGTGATTGGACCTGCGTGGCGTCCCTTTGGGGTGTCTCTCCTTCGACTTGAGCACGAGGCCCATGCCTGACCCATTGTAAGGGCCAAGGTGAAGACACACTCTGACCTTGCCGACTGTCCACTCGGTCACTTCCTCTTTCCTCGTATCTCTTCTACGACTGAGGAGAGGACCTTCTCAAGTTCTTCGTTGTAGCCGACAAGAATCACCTGCTCAACAGAGCCACCCGTCCCCTCGAAGTCCTCCACAGCCTCCAATATCGCTCTAGCCGACTCAGTGGGGGTCAGGCCACCCACTCCCGCCCCAATCGCGGGAAACGCAATTCTCCTCAGATTCCTGCCGGACGCGATTGTCAGGGCATGTCGTGCAGAGTCTCTGACGTGCTTGTATTCCGCAGGTCTTCCCGGGGCCATCCCCGCGCAGTGTATCACGTACTTCGCCTTCAGACGACCAGCGCCAGTTATGACTGCTTCTCCCGGCCGTATTGGCCCCTTTGCCATGGCCTCGTTCTCTATCTCGACTCCGCCTCTTCGCTTGATCGCTCCAGCAACGCCTGAGCCCATCCACAGGTCAGAGTTCGCAGCATTGACTATTGCATCAACGTCCAAGTCCGTGATGTCGCCGTGCGTTGTCACAATGCCTACTCTCTTGCTCGGCACAAGTCATCCCTCACAGTGTGATATGTACAAACACACAAAAAAAGTCTGTCCTCTTCGCCGGACGCTCCCGCGAATGGTCCGAAGGTATCAAGGCCGGACTAGGGCCGACAGATAAGCACTCCCGGCATCCATGTTCCTGCAAGTGAGATGAGACCACAACGGCTCCTAGCGCATGAGGTACGACTCGTACGACACAGCCTCAAACTTGCGAGGGCTTTTATCTGTCTGTACGCTTCATACTTTGGATTCCGAACACGAACGAGCGCACACTACCAACAGCACTACTGCTGTTCATTCTGATTTCGCCGTTGTTCGCCTGCCTGCAGTGTGCAGCAGCACCGAACAGTGTGACAGTAATCTCCGACGTTCTCGGACAGCAAGCAACTCTTTCTGAAGTCATGCCCAAGACCGTCAGAGTTGCAGTCTATGACGAGAGGAACTATACACTGCCGTCCTATGTGTCGGCGGCACTTGTATCCGTCAACGGAACAGTCATGGCGGCCTTCCTGTCCAGCCGTGGCTTCGATGTCACTCTTGTTGATGCCTCGGACATCACGTCACATGTCCTTAGCACCGCACGCTTCGATGTACTGGTTCTGCCTGACAACCTTCCGAGGGAGAACATAACCAATCAGGTCAAGGAGTTCTGGATTGGTGGCGGTGGCGTACTTAGCGTGGATAGCAGTATCGCATATCTGGGTTATGCGGGAATGCTACCGGCCGAGTCGGAAGGCGATGACGGGTATGGTGTCTATTGGGGATATGTGATAAGCGAAGTGCAGCAGGTCGCAGCCCTGCATCCGACCACCAAGAGCTACGACATTGGGGATAACCTCAACTCGACACAGCTCGACTGGGCCACATTTTACTGGACCACTCTGAGTGGAGTGGCAGACGCAGCATTCATGACGAAGATACTGTACGCTACCGGTCACACTGACTGGGCCACGGGTGTTGCCTATGATCCGAGTGAGAGAGGAGGAAAGGTCGTGCAGCTGCCCGGCTATGGGGATTCCATTGCTCCGGACCTTGCAGACTTGATTGCGGACTCCGTGACCTGGCTGGCACCTGTACCCAAGGCGCGTGTGGTCTTCGACATGAGCCATCAACCACGGAGGAGCATTGACTTGTGGGACGAACTCTCGGCCTTTCCGAACTCCTACACGGATCTGCGCAATATGCTTGTGTCCATGAGATTCACAGTTGACAAGCTGTATCCGTCATCCTCAGGGAATCTCACTCAGAACAACCTTGCTCCCTACAACATTCTGATTCTGGTGACGCCGGACTACAACTACACCCCTGCTGAGACGTCCGCTGTGTCAGCATGGGTGAACGCCGGTGGCTCCCTGTGGGTGTTCGGTGAGAATCCGGGACTCTCCAACTTCAAGATGCTGGACGACCAGCTGAACCACATGATGCAGGGAATGGGTGTCCAGATATGGCTCGATGGCGGATCCTCCACCGATGTCACCTACACAGCCAAGTCCCATATCATCAACGAGAATATCGGAGACTTGTTCTCGACAGCCAAGGGATTCCTCAACCTGACCGGAACAGCTCAGGCACTGTGGTATCAAGGACCCGATGTGATTGCAGCTGTCAATCAGGTCGGGAAGGGAAGACTCTTCGCCTTTGCTGACATCAACTGGGCACAAGACGCTACGATAGCATCGAGCGATAACGAGGACTTCGCCCGCAATGTCGCGGGCTGGCTGAGTGCCGCGGAGTCACAGATTCTCCTCTTCACAGATGAAACGTATAGTGTGAACAAATACAGGACGCCTGTGGCCTTGGCTCTCAACGAACTAAAGCTGAATTACCAACTGGTGACAGTGGCGAGCACGATGAACCTTACGCTGGTTCAGGACACGTACGAGTTAGTGATTGTGGACTCGCCCTCTGGCACAATACATCACACTGTCTTGACCAGTCTGGCCACCTACGTCAAGGGGGGTGGTCGGCTTCTAATGTCCTACTACCGTGCTTATGACGTGGCGGACCACCAACTATGGCCTCTGCTTGGTTTCCTGCCACTTACCCCCTTCAGTACTCACGATCCGTTCTACATGTGGGACCCCAATCATCCCGTGTTCAACCATCCCGTGGACTACGGCGCAACCCAGTTTGACAGTAGTAACATATATGCGGTAGAGGGCTGCATGCTACACCTGTTTGACAACGCAACCCTTTTGCAGGTCACAGTTCTCTGCCCAGTACGAACCAGTCTCTCGTCGCCGAGCGAGCTGACCATCAGACACTGTACATCAGCTGGCTGATTGACTCTTCCACGACTGACAAGGACAATTCCGCCTTCGCTGACAACTTCGAGTTGTGGTTGAACCTCGTAGCATACATGATGCGGCCAACCATCGATTCACCCTCCGACGTCCAGTACCAGGTCGGCGCGACCGGTAACTCCATTGTCTGGCATCCGAGGAGCTACGCGCCTGACTCCTATTCGATAACGAGGAATGCGACCAGCGCTGCATCAGGAGCATGGACTGGGACTGATGTGGTAATCAGCATCGACGGACTGGCAGTAGGCCACTATGTCTACCTCATCACTGTTGTCGACTGGGCGGGTCATACGGCGACAGACACTGTAGTGGTCACAGTGACAGCCGTACCTAGCTGGATTCCGGGTATTGATAATATGACCCTGCTGATCATTGCGGCAGCGGCCGGACTCCTAATCGTGGGTGCTGTTGTGTGCCGGAAACGTGGTGGGAGCGCACCGCCGCCCAAGAAGACCAAGTCCAAATAGCTTCACCTGGCGGGTCCGCAAGGACTCGCCTTCTCTCTTTCTTCTCGTGGTTATCGACGAGTTGCCCGCAGACTGCTCACTTGACACATGTGGTTCGTCCGCCGGCATCCGAATCGATGATATACAGCGATGCAATCGAAACGTTTTTGGTCGGCGCTCTTTCAAGCGCGGGCTGCTTTGAACGACCTCGCAGAATCAGAGATTGCGGCTCTCAAACGGAGGTATGGAGTACCGGTACGCCGCAGTTTCAGGGCAGACTTCTTGGAGTTCGAGTGCAACCTAGTCAGACAGAGCACTTGCAAGGGTCGCAATCACGACATCACCTGCTTCATTGAGGCAGCTGATGGCTATGTCGTCATACAGAAGCACGCATATGCCAACACGGGGATCTATCGTGCACCTTCAGGAGGTGCCAACGTCGGAGAGGACTTGGAGACTGCGGCCAAGCGTGAGATGCACGAGGAGACAGGTCTTGATATAGAGCTGGTGCGGTTTGTCCTAGACGTCACGCTGGACATCCGTTGTCAAGACGGTGCGATACACTGGCGTTCACTTGTCTTCCTTGCCAGAAAGGTCTCGGGCGAGATGACCCCACTTGATACACATGAGGTCTACGACATCGCGGTGATGACACATGACCAGCTGCTGAACGAAGTCAATCCTCTGATGGAAGCAACAGGTTGGGGAGGATTCCGGTATCGTGCCTTCCTCACCCGTGAGTTCTTCAAGTCGCTTGACAGACACAAGAGGCTTTTGAATGAGGAGCCGAACAAGGACTGAACAGTACCGGAATTGCCGCCTCTTGTGCGCAATGGCTTAATGTCACTTGAATCGTTGTTCAGTTGATGGGGTCACTTCAAGTCGGAATTGCGTACTCATGATCCATACTCACATTCGGTGGTCAGTCTTGATGCCGCATTGTGGATGGAGGACACGTTGAATCAGCTCGAAATGACGAACTGTGGTAACCGTCAACGGACAGCTCACGGTCAGTACGCCGGAGTCCTATGCAGGAGCTGTGACCTTCCAAGGAAAGGGACTTGAATCCTCATTTCCGTCTCCAGTTGAAGCATCGGATTACCTCAGTTTCGCCGTCTGTATGTCAAGGGCCACATGGCCACACACAGAGGAGGCCTTAGAATGCCAGTGATTCGGACCAACGTTGCGATCATTGACGGGACCACGGAAGCGCATCCTTTTTCTGCATATGTGCAAAACACACTGCAGCCACTTGAATGGCAACATGGAAACTGAAGACATGAAGAGCACTCATCGTGTTGTTGTACCAAACACTAGTGATTCTGCTGTTCCTGCCAGTGGTGTCAGCGATACCGACGTCTCAGGGACTTGAGTGGGGCGTCAGGCTGGGTTCTAGAGCAGACTACACACTGAGCAGCAACTGGCCGGGACTGGTAATGAACGAGAATATCTACATGAACGTCACAGCCATGCCCGGGGCTGCAATGCCGGACCCGGTGACGACATGGCTATCCATACCTGACCCCTCCATAGACTTCTGGTGGGCAAACGGCACCAATATGGGACTGACGGCCTTGCTGTTCATACCGATATATGCAGTCGGCGGCCAGTTCGTGGCGCCTATCGGAAACTGGACCCTGCTCCAGATCTTGCTGGCAACGGCGTTGACAGGTGAAACATTCTCTTCTACCAGCAGCCTCTGGCAGGTTGAGTACAAGATCAACATCAACGCCACAGCGGAGTATCGGATCACACTTGCATACTCGAAGACTGACGGCTTCTTCTCGGTCTACAAGTATGAAACATGGAACACTGTGACCAGCACTCTTGTCCACCACATTCACGCGACCAGGACAGGCATGACTACAACCTTCGACATTGTCGGATTCCTGAAGGACAACATGCTTCTAGTCGGCGCGGCTGTGGTCGTGATAGTCATTCTTGGAGTAGTATGCGCTAAGAGAAAGTAGTGATTCAAACCAAGGAGGGGGAATCCCCTCCAACCATGTTCTTCCGTCTCAACTCGAAACTATGACTCCAGTTCGGAGTGTCCGTTTCTCTGTGCTGCGCCTGGTCTGACTATGACAGGGAGCGACTGACAAGTCTGTGTTCTGGGGTCGGCAGCAGCTGCCCAGAAGTTGGACGGTCTTGGTTAGACATCGCTGCGTGGTGCATGTATGCCTCCGTGCAGGAACGGAGAGCTCGAGGTTGGTTCGACACCTCATGAGACCTCTTCTCGAGGAGTGACCCTTCCCAGTGCCGTGTCCTGGTTGTGTGCAAATCCTGAAGGTCCATGGGATTGCACTCGAATGCGGGTGCAAGCCCTCCTGAGACGACAGGACGAGGCGTCGACCTGTTGACGGCCTCTGTGGATCAGTTGAACAATGTGTCCAGTTGGATGCGACAGACCGATTGTGTTCAGACTGATATCACGTAAGATAGGTGCCAGAAGAATAAACAGAGATGAGAGCGGAGTTCGCGCCGCTCTCCGTCACTATTCGAATGCACTACAAGTCTATGGTGATGCCGAGTTTCTGGACGAGCTCCTTGTAGCGGTTCCGGACTGTGACCTCGGTGACACCTGCCGCGAGAGCGATGTCTCTCTGGGTGACACGACAGTCGGTGAGTATTGACGCGATGTAGATGGCCGCCGCAGCCAGTCCCCTTGGGTCTCTACCTGTGACAAGGGTCCTCTTGCGTTTGGCCTCCTCCAAGATCTCAAGCACCTTCTGTTGGACTTTGCCAGGCAGTTTCAGCTGTGTGATGAATCTCGGAACGTAGTTTGCCGGGTCAGAAATGGGCATCCTCAGCTTCAGCTTCTCCACAAGAAGACGGTAGTGCTGACCAATCTTCTTCTTAGACACTCGTGAGTGGCGGGCAATCTCCTCAAGAGACCTCGGTGCCTCTCTGAGCCTGCAGGCCGCGTAGATGGAAGCGCCAACCATTGCATCTATGGACCTGCTGCGTGCAAGTCTGCGTACGATGAGTTTCCTGTAGAGAAGCGCTGCCAGCTCCTTGATTCCCTTTGTGAGACCCAGCTGTGAAGCCAGTCTGTCGAGCTCTGACATGGCCTGCGCCAGGTTCCGGTCCACTGAACTGTGCACACGGGTCCTAATCTGCCACTTCCGTAGCCGATAGATCTCGGACCTCTTCTTGGCAGAGAACCGCCTTCCGCTGGAGTCGTAGTCGCGCCAGTCGATGGCCGTTGAGAGACCCTTGTCATGCATGGAGTAGTTTGTTGGAGCTCCAGCACGGGATCTTGCATCCTTCTCGTCAGAGGTGAAGGCTCTCCATTCAGGACCGGTGTCAATCCTGTGGTCACTGACCACGAGACCACACGTTGCACAGGTTTTCTCCCCCTTCTCCAAGTTCTGGACTATGTCAGTACCGCCACACTCGGGACACACAAACCCGGTCTCGCCTGACATGTCGTCGGCTCTGTCTAACTGCCTTCTTGCTCTGTCAGACCTTGCTGCCATCTTCTTCACCTTTGGTTTTGCTCGGCGCGAACCCTCTCTCATCTGGAACCCTCTGTATTGCCTAACCAGTGGCGCGAAAACGAAACCAGATGGTTCAGACCCCGGACAGGTTCAGCAAGCCTTATATATACATCATCCGCATCTACGTATTTAAACTTTGGGGTAGCATCACTACCGTCTATTATCCCCCCTAGTGCTTATCTCCCCCAAGTCTGTAACACACCGCTGGGATATAAGCATTCCGAAGACGTGTCGGCTATACAAAGCGTATGCGAATCAGGCCAACCACGGCCACATAGATTTAGGCAGACCTAAACCTCTATAAGCGAGACTGACAGCCGGGGCCTGACAGACCATGATGAGTCGCAGCATCGAGGACTATCTGCGAGTGATTCACAGCTTCCACGAGATGGGAGTCGCAGCAAAGACGACGGACCTCGCGGAGAAGTTGAGAGTCACCCCACCCAGCGTGACCGAGATGATCAAGAGAATGGCAGAGGAGGGGCTGGTCGACTACCAACCCTACAAGGGAGTCACTCTGACGGCCAAGGGATTGGTGTATGCGGAGAAGATAGTACGGAAACATAGGCTGCTTGAACGCTTTCTGCATGATGTACTTGGTCTCAAGAGGGAGAGAGTGCATGAAGAGGCCTGCGAACTTGAACACAGTCTCTCCGATGAAGTAGCAGACGCCATGTGCAAGAGCATGGATCAGCCGGAGCTGTGCCCCGACGATGACAAGCCCATACCTCCGTGCGTGCTAGATGTGGAGGACTGCAGTGGCTGCGCAGAGGCACATGGCAGACCGGGGAGTGGCTCGAAGCTTGTGACCCGCCTATCAAGTCTGAGAACCGGACACAAGGCCATCGTGTTGTTCATTCAGAAGGGTTCCACCGCCACCAGACGATTATTGGAAATGGGGCTTACACCCGGGACAGGTATCGAGATTCTTGCAGCGGCTCCGCTCAACGGCCCGATTCAGGTCAAGGTGCGAAACTCGAGTGTCGCGGTTGGGCGGGGACTTGCCTCCGCTGTGGTCGTGGAGGTCCTAGACGAGGAGGTCGTCCATCAGGTAACCAAGTCTGGCAGGCACAAGGAACGCCGTCACCGAGGGAAGGCAGCATGACCGAGGCAACCATCCGTGTCGCATTGGTAGGTAATGCCAACGTTGGCAAGAGTGTCGTATTCAATGCTCTGACAGGCCTTCACCAGCATGTCAGCAACTGGCCCGGCAAGACAATTGAGAGAGCGGAGGGAACGCTCCACTATCGTGGACGAACAATCGACATCATAGACCTCCCCGGCACCTACAGTCTGACGCAGTATTCCGGAGAGGAGTCTGTCACTCGGGAGTACATAGAGTCCAAGGAGGCTGACGTGCTAGTCAACGTAATAGATGCGGGTGCTATGGAAAGAAACCTGTACCTCACTCTGCAGTTGCTGGAGATGCGCCCAAAGATGGTCGTTGCGCTCAACCAAGTTGACATGGCCGAGAGCCGCGGGATAAGGGCAAGCCCCGGCAGACTGTCCACCGCAATCGGTGTTCCTGTGGTGGCCACTGTTGCGACAAGTGAGATTGGCCTGACCACCCTAATGGATGAAGTAATCCGACGGTCAGGCACGGACGCGAATGCACCCACAGTCATCAAGTACAGCACGGGGATAGAGACTAGGATTTGTGAGCTGGAGTCAGCCCTCTCAGGACTCGAACTTGACCATCCTCTGAGGTACGTAGCCATACGTCTGCTGGAGGAGGACCAGAAGACCAGTGCAAAGCTCTACGCCATGCGACCCACACTCAGAACGACTGTTGACCGACTTAGAAAGGAGATTGAGGAGAGATACACTCAGGATGCGACGACCGTGCTGGCCTCGGAGAGGTACGCAATAGCCGCCAGGGTGGCTTCGATGGCCACAGAGCCGTGTACTCCCAAACGGTCACTCCTTCAGCACTTTGACAGAGTTGCGCTCAATCCGATACTGGGTTACCTGCTCATGCTGGTACTGCTGGGTGGCATGTTCTACGGAGTGTTCCAACTGGGGCACATCCTCAGCGGCTTGATTGATGATGGGTTCTCTGCATTGAGGTCCTCATACGATGCGGCTTTTCCCGGAGAGCTGTCGGCATTCATCTGGAGCGCGCTCATTGAGGGCGTTGTTGCCGGAGTCACTGTTGCCCTTCCTTACATACTGCCCATGTACATCGCGCTCTCACTTCTTGAAGACACGGGGTATCTGGCCAGAATAGCATTCTTGATGGACTCGGTGATGCATAAGATTGGATTTCATGGAAAGGGATTCATTCCGCTCATCGTTGGATTTGGATGCAATGTCCCAGCCTGCATGGGATGCAGAGTGCTAGAGACCCAGCGCGAACGCCTCATCTGTGGCTTTGCCGCCAGCCTGGTACCCTGTACCGCGAGAAGCATCGTCATACTGGGCCTTGTGGCTGCGTACGTTGGTTTCCACTGGGCCGTGATACTCTATGTGCTTGACTTCATTATCCTGTTCGTCCTGACCCGTGGTGCGTTCAGGCTGCTTCCGGGAGAACCCAAAGGACTGATCATGGACATGCCCTGCTATCGTAGGCCTTCGCCGTCTACAGTGGGGAAGAAGGCATGGACGAACATACGTGAGTTCGTCTACGTTGCATTTCCAATCATCATTGCGGGTAACCTTCTCCTTCAGCTGTCATCAGCAGTGGGTCTTCTGGATGTTGTGGGGTTGTATATGAGCCCGGTGATAGTCTTCTGGTTGGGGCTCCCAACGGTAGCAGGGATTGTTCTGCTCTTCGGTGTCCTGAGGAAGGAGTTGACACTGATCATGCTGGCTGCCCTTCTCGGCACGACCAACTTCGCATTGGTACTCACTCCTGGGCAGATGATTGTATTCGCATTCGTCGTCATGCTCTACGTACCGTGCCTCGCTACAATAGCCACGCTTGTGAAGGAATTCGGGTATCGGCGGGCGGCTCAGATAACCGTGGTCGAGGTCATCACAGCAGTAGTTCTCGGTGGTGTTCTACTCCGACTGCTACCACTGATTGGCATCTACTAGACTGACCGCAATCGTTACATATCCTGCTGCAAGAGCACTAGTGGGGAATCAAATGTCCTATCACAGAACGCCACTGAACTATGGCAGTACGGTCGTAGACGAGTTCATTCCAAAGTCAATGAAGCGAGTCAAAGTGCTAAAGGTCAAGGAGTACAAGCCGGACTTCAAGGACTTTGCAAAGAAACTGGATGAGGTGCTTGCCAGACCAGTTGGCTCCAAGCCATTCGATCAGATTCTCAGAGAGAAGTACACGAAAGGCAAGAAGATAGTCATCCTTGTTGATGACAACACGAGACCCAACATACACACCAGGGCCATTCTGCCTCTTTTGACGAAACGGATGATGTCTCTGGGTGTGAGCAAGGACGACATCCGCATAATGATAGCGAGCGGGTCTCACGGTCGAGTGAAGCCGGAGGCCATCGAGAAGAAGGTCCTGCGAGAGCTGTATGGCGAATGGAAGGACCAAGTGCTTACGCATGACAGCGATTCGGGCAACAGAGCGATGGGAAAGACATCTCGCGGCACGCCTATACTGATTGACGAGCAGGTCCTTGACTCCTGTCTGGTCATTGCACTCAGCGACAGCGAGTATCACTACTTTGCCGGGCAGGCAGGGACTGTGAAGCTGTTCTGTCCCGGTGTGGCTGGCAGAGAGACCATCCGAATCAACCATCCACGTATGTTTGACCTCGAGAAGGGCTTTGTTGATGGTTGCAGACTTGGCAACACTGCTGACAACCCCGTCATACAGGACATGATTGAGATAGTGCAGATAATGCAGAAGCACCTGACGATCTTCTGCATCGACACAATCATCGACCACGGTGAGATAGTCTATGTACAGGCAGGAGACATCATCGAGTGCCACAAGGCTGCCTCTGCACCGCTTCGAAAACTGCGCGTGGCTGATGTTGACACACCTGCCGATATCGTCTTCGTATCAGTAGGGGAGCTGGGCATCAACCTCTATCAGGCCGGAAAGGGCGTACACGCGGCATGGAACGCGGTCAGGCACGACCAGAAGGGATGGATAGTCTTACTCGCCCCATGTGAAGAGGGGATAGGCAGTGCCGCCTACGAAGAGGCGATGCTTGCGGTAAAGGGCAAGTCTGTCAAGGAGGCGCTCAAGTACGTCATTCAGACGTACTGCTCCGAGAAGACATTCAAGATTGGGAACCAGAAGCCGCCAGACCTCTTCAGGATTCTATTGGATGTGAGAGAAGGCGACATAAAGGTCGTGACCATGCTGAAGCCGGATGTGATGCGTGACGTCTATCGGATGGAAGCGATAAACCCTGCGAGCCCTGCGGACGTCAGACAGGCACTCAGAGACCTTATCGAGAGGTGGAAGCGGGAGCATCCTGACAACACCGACCCGGTCATCTATGTGCTACCTGACTCTGGACTGTTGATTCAGGTCCACAAGCCCAGGAAGTAAGAGGAGAGGAGGCAAGTCCTCCTCTCAGTCCTCTTTGTGTCCAATGGTCTACTCAATCTTCCAGGTGGGTCCGTCCTTGGTGTCGACCACCGAGACACCCAGCTCACCCAGCCTGGTCCGGATTCGGTCAGCAGTTGCGTAGTCTTTGTTCTTCCTGCTGACCTCTCTCAGTTCAAGCAACAGCTCCACAGCACCCTTGAGCACCTCAGATGATTTGGACGTGATGACGCTGGTCTCTTGTGCATCCAGCCTGATACCGAGCACACCAAGAAGCTCGGTGAAGACGGCAAGGGCCTCTCGCAATATGGCTGCCCTCCCCGCCTTCGGCGCGTGCGTGTTGACAGACTTGATGAATGTGAACACCTCTGCCAGAGCACCTGGTGTGTTGAAGTCGTCGTCCATCTCACGTACAAATCCCTCTCTCAGTCTCCTGATGGACTCAGCAAGAGCCTTGTCTGATGACGAGGGCTTGACGTCACCCCTTTCAACAATGGTCAACCGGCTCTTGATTGTCTCCGCAGCATTTCGAATCCGCTCAAGTGTCTGCACGGCCTGCTTCAGAGCCCCGGTGTTGTAGTCGAGAGGTTGTCTGTAATGTGCAGACACGAGGAAGTACCGGACTGCCTGGTGGTCGAAGTTGTCCAGCACCTCTCTGGCTGTCATGAAGTTCCCAAGAGACTTGGACATCTTCTCTGAGTTGATGGTGAGGAACGCATTGTGCAACCAGTACTTGACCGGGGTCCCCACCCCATAGGCAGCTGAGGTCTGGGCCAGCTCATTCTCATGGTGCGGGAAGATGAGGTCTTGACCGCCACCATGGATGTCAAACGGTACTCCGAGGTACTTTGCACCCATCACTGAGCACTCGATATGCCAGCCCGGTCGGCCCCTTCCCCATGGGCTGTCCCACGAGGGCTCTCCAGGCTTTTCCGCCTTCCACAGAGCAAAGTCCTTCGGGTCAGACTTCTTCTCCTCAACTTCGACTCGGGCGCCTGCCTCCAGGTCTTCAAGAGATGTCTTTGAGAGCGTGCCGTACGTGGGCGACTCACTCACATCAAAGTAGACGTTTCCATCGACCACATAGGCCTTTCCCGCATCTATGATTCTCTGAATCATGGCAATCATCTCCTCGATGTGCTCGGTCGCACGCGGGTTGAGGGTGGCCGGCTTGAGGTTGAGCTGAGCTGCGACTGCAAAGTACTCGGCTATGAATCTCGCAGCAAGCTCTCCAAGTGAAACGCCCTCCTCGTTTGCCCGCCTGATCATCTTGTCGTCGACATCTGTGAGGTTCACAAGGTAGTCCACTCTGTAGCCGCGAAACTCTAGGTACCTGCGTACGGTGTCGAATGCCACGAACGAACGTGCGTTCCCTATGTGCGGATAGTCGTACACAGTAGGACCACAGACATAGATGCGTACCCTATTCCCGTCAAGTGGTTCGAAATCCTCCTTTGTCCGACTCAATGTGTTGTAGACTCTGATCATGCTAGGTGGACCCGGCAGGATGGCGGTCGAATCAACATAAAAAGGCGTTTGCAATACTTGCCCGAAAGTCCGGCTCGAAAATCACACCGTCTGCATTCGGAAGAAGACTGTCAGTCACGGCGTCTATGTCTGCGAACCATGAAGCTGTCACAATGTGCTGTACTGCCGTGCGAGTGTGCCTCACCGGGAACGGCTGGCCCCTCTACACCATCCGTGACTCACACGCACTTCGCCAGTGGCCGCATCACTGTAGACCAGCAGTTCAACCGTGCTCACGGTCACAATGTGTGCAACGGCGTGTGGGTGGGCGGACTCTGACCGTCTCAGCCTGCTGCCCCCCTGCGGGGTCCGGGCCTCTTTCAGCACCGCATGAGAACCTAGAAATACCACCTAGATTGATGAACCGAAACACAGGTCATTCGAGAGGCTCCTTGGGGGTCAATTCGGTTGAGTCAAGACAAACGGAGTATCCTTGCCCAAGTTGATGTGCTCGAACGGGAGGAGCAGTACCACAAGGCGGAGGCACTGCTGCGAAACAACGTGGCATCACTCGCTTCTGACCATGAGCTGGGTCTCAGATACGCCCTCATCTTGGTCAAGCTGGGTCGGGACAGAGACGCGGAGCGCACGCTGCGACAACTGCTCTCACAACACCCCGACGACACGGCGACCCTGATTGCACTTGGGCGTCTACTTGACAACAGTCTCAGGACCAAGGAGGCTGAGACTCTGTACAGGAGTTTCATGGAGAAACACCCCGACAGTCACGAAGTCATGGACGAGCTGTGTCAGCTTCTTGTCTCCGAGGACAGGAAGGATGAGGCGCTCGAGTCTGCCCGCAGGCACGCCATGATCTACTCGACCGATTATCATGCATACGACGCACTCAGGCATGTCCTCATGGAGTGTTCCGAAGACTGCCAGGAGGCTCTCGATGACGAGGATGACAAAGAGACCGCGCTTGAAATGGCAGCCTCAAACCTCCTGGAGCAGCTTCGTGTATTAGGAGAAGTCAAGTCTGCTGTCGAACATGCCCCACCAGACCCTGCGGTCAGACAGGAACTGGAGGAGGAGGCCAGACGCCTTCTGGGGGAGGCTGAAGACCTTGAGCGATGGAGCAAATGGAACAAGGTCCGACTGCCACGTGGGTTCAAGACCGAGGTAGCCCGTGTGACAGGACTGGTCCTAAGCAAGTGACCATGAGCCTATTGCCACTGGTAACCGGAGACACGTATCTCATCAGGCAGTGCATCCCGGGTAATGAAGACGAGGTCTTGACCACCCTCCGCGCCGAGCCAGATGTGCAGACCTGACTTTGCAAGTGCCTGAAGCATTGCGATTCGTCCCTCTTCAGGGAGACCCATCACTTTCAGCAGGCTGTTCAGGTTGACAACTCTGTCGAGGTTCTTCTCTGCTGACGCTAGTATCCTCTCTGCAGAACCTGGCTGCTTTGCCAGCACGTCCGTGTCCCGTAGAACCGCTTTCACTCTCAATCTGAAGCCGCCTCCTGAGTCCCTGACAATGTTGCATTGAAAAACCCAGCGCATCGTCGTGAGCTCTTGCCTGCCTCATGAGACATAGATGACCTTCGAAATGGGCCAGTGACCTATGACTGCCTGCTGCACATACTGTGCGGGAAGAGGCGAGATTGAGCTATCTCACCACTGTTGTTCAGAGGCGGTGGGACTGGCTGGCAGATGCAATGTGGATTCGGAGCAACTCTTGCCGACATGCTTTTAATGTGTGGTTCTAGTGTGAGTGTAACGGCAAGCAGCCGGGAGAAACACAGGCCCGTCTGGCGGAGTAGCTTACGCGACAGACTGCAGATCTGTTCTACAGGGGTGCAATTCCCCTGGCGGGCTCCACATCCTATTGTCACCTGTTTCTGTGCGAGTAGTCCTCTTGCTGAGAAGACAATCGTGTCAGGACGCGTCTTCAGATGAAACTCGAGTGAAACCGTTCAGTTGATATTCCATGGGGACAGATGCTTGACCTAAGTGGATTGCTCTCTCGAAATGGGTGAGTAACACTCGAGGTGAAATGCCGGACCTGACTCACACATTCGTGCTCAAGAGAGGAGTTGCATTATTGAACACCGAGACCCGACTGTCACCTGCCCAGCTCGCACTGTTTGCTATCCGACATACCCAGTCAGCAGCTATGATAGACAACCTTTCAGATGTGCTCGCTCTCAGGACGGGGATGGACGCTGCGAGAATAGCCGCACTAACGTGGCTGGCGGGCCAAGCTGTCGGGAGTGACCCAGTCGATCTCTTCGACAAGACGCGTCCTTTCTCCCATCTCTCATATCACGCCGAGAGAGTAGGGGTTTCTCGAGACGCAGTGCTAGGACGAGCAAGGCACATACTTGAGCTCGGTATTCCACCATGTGTTCCGCACTCCTTCTCTGGATTAGACTTCTTGGACTCCATGAGCCAGGTTCACTCCATCGGAAGTCACTTCTTCCTTCCCCTTGATAGAAAGGCCTCGTCAAGACACCTTCTCGGGATGTACTACACGCCATGGCCTGTAGCTAGATACATCGCCGAGCTGACGCTAGGACCTCCCCTGGACGCACTGAAGAGACAGTACGCTGGGGACACAGAGGAATTCAGAAGACTTGTGAAGTCGGTCAGTGTGTTGGACCCAGCATGCGGTCCCGGTGTCTTTCTCTTCGCGTCACTATGTGCTATTGCCCATAGACTGGAGGCTGGGCTTCAAGACTCGCTCATCCCATCAGTGGCAGAGAACCTCTATGGTGTCGACATCGACACTTCGGCTCTGGAGATTGCCGACTTTGGACTGAGTCTCCTTGCCGGTACCGTGGCTGAGAGACCATCGAGAAGCATCAGAAGAAGCCTGAAGACCGGCGATGCACTCGTATCCATGTCAGGCAGTTGTCGGACTGGCGACCACATCTCCATCAGCGACCCTGAGAAACCGAGGCCCTTTGATTGGTTGGCGGCGTTTCCAGAGGTACTTGCAGGTTCAGACAGAGGGTTCGACTTCGTTGTGATGAATCCGCCATTTGACAGGATTCGACCGAACCTGCTGGAGTACATGCGTGAGAGGCTCTCCTACGGTGAGCGGAGCATAAGACTGGACGCGTTCGAGGCGGCAAGACAGCGGATGCGAGAGCGCGCAGCATACTTCAGGCAATGCACCGACTATGAGTTCTCCGCTACCAGCACCATCGACAGCCACAGACTCTTTGTTGAACGGGCGCTGTCCTTCCTTAGAGATGGTGGTAGACTCGGTGCCGTCGTCCCGTCAACCATTCTTGGAGACCGGTCAGCGCGGCTGCTGCGCTCCCACCTCATCGAATCCAACCGGTTGGAGACCGTTGATATCTTTCCGGAAGGTGCGCGCCTATTCCCAAGAGTCACTCAGTCTGTGGCCATTCTGACAGTGACAAAGGGGGGAAGCACAGAGACCGCGTCCGTCTCACCACCACTGATGGCCTTGCCCGCGGTCACAGACATTCAACGAATTCCAGTCTCAATTGCAGAGGTCCGAAGTGTGTTGGGTCATGACCTACCCATATGTCCATTGTCGCATCAAGACCTACGAGTCCTTAGAGTGATGCAGTCGTTTCCTGCACTGGACGCTCTGCCTTGGCTAACAGTCAGACGTGGTGAACTTGACCTTACACTCGACCGCACACTCATAACAACCGACCGGACCCTCTGTCCTCTTGTCCGTGGGGCAAGAATCCGCCGCTTCACACTGGATGTGGATTACATGTCGGAGTTCGTCAGTCTCGAACGACTTGCCACCGTCAGACGCAAGTCATCACGAACTCACCATGTCTTGTCCACCAGACTGGCATGTCAACAGGTGTCAAACAGAGCTCAGAGATGGCGACTCAAGTTCGCACCAGTGCCTCCGCGACATGTACTGGCAAACTCGTGCAACTATGTCTATGTTGATGCTGCACTCCCGGGCCTTGAGTACTTCATGCTGGGTCTCCTGAACTCCACACTCCTCAATTGGCGGTTCTCGCTTACAAGCACAAACAACCATGTATCGAATCATGAGTTGAAAACCATGCGAGTGTTTGACGCCATGACAGCGGGACGGGACACCGATGGGTGGATTCGGTTGGTGATAAGAGCCGCAGAACGAGCCTCCTCAGGTCGGTTCGACTCACTTGCCGAACTCGATGCTGCTGTGTTCCGACTCCACGGCCTCGACGCAACAGACGCGAGGTACATTCTGCATTCTGTAGGGGCTGATGAATACGAGACAGAGCAGGTCATCGTTAATACCAGGTCCTGACACCAAAAGTTTTCTGCGAGTCAGAGCCTGCGTAGGTCACAGGTTAGAGCGATTTGACCACACTTCTCGATGCTGCTGCTCAGGAGTCGTTTGGCAAGTCGACACTCTATGACCACATTGCACCGACTCTCAGCAGACTGGACATGGAGATAATCCGGAGCATTCCTGAAGGAGGCAATTGGCAAGACATCCCGCTGGAGGTGGCGAGCAAGTCGGTTCGGATAATGCGTATTCGTGCATCCGGAGGCAGGACCACTTACTATGGTAGACTCAGGAGAGATGCTCCCAGTCCGACGGTAAACACGTTCTTTCACAGGCCCGGCAATGGTTCGTTCGTGCATCCTGTGCAAGACCGGATGATCTCCCTTCGGGAGGCAGCACGTCTCCAGTCATTCCCCGACTCATTCAGATTCGTCGGCCCTCGCTCATCCGTCTACAGACAGATTGGCAATGCCGTGCCGCCGCTTCTCGCCTATGCTCTCGGCCGTTGCGTCCACAAGAGCCGCGTTGTGGACATGTTCTGCGGCGCGGGAGGCCTGTCTCAAGGCTTGAAGATGGCGGGCCATTCAGTTGTAGCCGCCTTTGACAGAGAACGGCACATGTGTTCGACCTTCAGACTCAATCACCCCGACGCACTTGTCAGAGAGGTCGCTGTCAGTAGTCTGTGTCTGCCAAGCATCGTGGAGGACATCGAGTCCGTTCTCCGAGGCCGTACACTTGGCCTGCTGGCCGGTGGCCCTCCATGCCAAGGCTTCTCCACAGCTGGAAGGATGGACAAGACTGACCCGCGCAACTCCCTTGTGTTCTCAATGACCGACCTTGTGAGAGAGCTGCAGCCTGAGGCCGTGCTCATCGAGAACGTCCTTGGTCTGCGGTCCTTCAGAGGAGGCGACACAATTGCTGACTTGACAGGTCGACTGAATGAGCTGGGATATGAGACTGAGACGATGGTGCTCAAGGCGGAACAGTATGGTGTGCCGCAACGTAGAAGGCGAGTCTTCTTGGTTGCCAGCCGTGACGGTGAGAGACCAGAAGCTCCACGGACCATTCTGCCGGAGTATGCGCGGACTCGCAGATCGGGGAGTCGGTCAGCCAGTCACGCTGAAAGTGCGCCCATCACGGTGGAGGCAGCGATAGGAGACCTACCCGCGATACCATCTGGTGGCGGAGACCAAGTGATGACATATAGACCCGAGTGGACACGGACCGACTATCAACGGTATAGCAGAGGAACGCTTGACTCTGGCAGCTTCTTGGACCGTCTGTCACGTGTTAACACCTGACATTTTATTAGCCAATTCTGCCCTTTTACCATGCTCCCGATGAGGTGAGTCTAATCTGATAGGGACCGTCATGCTCTTGGACGTGCGGGGACCAAAGACCTTGGCCTCGCTCAAGTTCACGACCACTACGGTGAGTGAGGACCTGCTCGAAGAGATTCTGGGCAGGTATTATGAGCTGGCAGGCGTAGACGCAGTCAACTCCGTGGTCCCAGTCAGCCTCCATCAGAAGACCTGCTATATCTGTCGCACTACCGACACTAGTGTGTTGGTCGCAGTGTGTGACTCAAACCATGTGAGTCCTCTCGATCTTGAGAGGCTGACATCGCTGTGCAATGAGCTACAGAGGACCCTGCCCATTCGCCAACGGGGTGAGATTCGTTCCGACTTTGTACTGGCGGCTCGACGTCATCTGCAGAAGAGCCTGAAGGTGTGCTTTGTCGCGCAGTCGGATCCGTTGCATCACAACACCACCATAGCAGCAGTCGAACAGGTCTTCGCGAACTGCTCGGATGAGATGAGTCCTTTCACGAAACCAATCTCCATTGGTCCCCTCCTGGTCGAGGCGGCCCGATGCAACACCGAGGACTTGGCCACAGGGCTCTGGCCCGTGCACCTGAATGACGTCAACATCCTTGCCATTGTGGTGGACTCTGGTCTTTCAGCAGAGTACTATGCGAGTGTGGCAAGTGTCATTCATGACAACTCCCAAGCCCACATTGTTGCGCTGCCAGCTTCAGAAGAAGACCTCGACTTCACAGAGGAGATTGCTGAATCCAACGCTATCGGTTTCGTCGATGCGGTACCGACGGTGGCTTCGGACCTGTTCTTCTCCACGCTTGCCGCCTCTGGACAGATGGATATGGAGCTGGACGAGGCAAAAGACCAATGGGTGTTCGACGAAGCAATCAATCAGTACGTGACTCGTGATCAGGTCCCTTCAAAGCCCTTGGGTCATCAGGCATTCTTCGTCGTGGACAGGACAAATGGCGAACCGGTCTTCTCTTACTACTACGAGCACAAGTCGGTCGTCCTGGAGAGGGCACCCAATGTCGTTGCCGCCATATCGATGTTTACTGTCGAGAGCGACGGGGACCACAAGACCTCGGTGTTCAGAGCAGGCGACTTGGACTATGTGCTCATCGAACGAGAGAACCTGATCTTCACGCTGGTCACGGGCAGTCAGTACAATGTCGAGCAACTGCGCGAGAGATTCTCATTTCTTCCCGAACTGTACTTGGACGAGCGCCCTGAAGTTGTATCGCGCCCTGACGACCCATATTCCTCACCAGCCTTCACGCTCAAGCTACTCGCGACTCTGCCCGGTGAGCAGCTCTGTGACAGGCATGTGCCCTACAAGATAAAGGCGCCAGACTGGGAGAGGTTTGAGTCGGCGATGGTAGCAGACTTCCTCGAGGCAGTTTGGGACAGCATTGATAACCAGTCCAAGTTGTCTAGGTACGTGCAAGAGCAGGCGGGGCCTCAGATGACATTGGGTGCGCTCCAATTCCTGAAATCGCTGTCTGCTATCGGATTCAGACTGGACCTAGAAGCAACAGATGTGCCACGGATGATTAGTCCTCCAAGTGAGGATCTACTCAAAACCTACTCTGAGCTCAACGAGATTGTGAGCCTCGCTGACGGGATGCTCACAATAGAGGAGATTGGCGCAATGACAGGAGTGTCAACCGACGTGCTTCTGCATGTCTTCTCGGAGCTCTACAAGAGAGGCTCAGTGAGTCTTGAATCCACGAGCAGTACTGACGGACTAAGTTGATATTCGAACGAGAATCACTACTCAGTCGCGAACAAGACCACGACGCCCTCACAAGTGTGACGGGGGCCATCATCGAATGATACACAACGTCCTTCTCATTGACAAGGTGGATGGAAGCGTCATCACTCGGGTCCGATTCTGGAAGATTGACTTCACAGAACAGCACATAGCCGAGTTCCTAGCAGGCTATCGTGACCTGATGAGCACACAAGGACTGGCAAGCGACACTCCCATCTTCGTCGGCAAGCACAAGGTCTTCCATGGACCAGTCGACGATGAGATGCTTCTTCTCTTTGTCACGGACGGCAGAGACGAGGACAGAGTAATCAGGCACAAGGTCAGAGAGGGCGCATCAAGAATCTCCGTTGCACTCCGAGGCAACACCATAAGCTACATCCGCGACAACCTGGACGAGCTCCTCGGAGAACTCATCTTCACAAGGTTCAAAGTGAGCTTTGTGGGAAGTGGTGGTGTCGGAAAGAGCACACTCTTGAGGCTTCTGTTCGGTCGAGAGCCCGCGCCTGGTGGCTATGTCCCCACCATAAACGTTGCAGTCGACTCCTCCGAGACAATCCAGTTTGGCACATTCATGGTGACAATGTGGGACTTCGCGGGACAGGCGGTCTTCCAGGACCTCTGGGCGTTCTATTTCCAGGGCACTGACGTCATATTCCTGATCACTGACTCGAGCTTTAGGAATGTCATGGCGACAAAGACACTCCTCCGCAACATACGGAAGGAGGCGCCTGCGGTACCCCTGTTCATAATTGCAAATAAGCAGGACCTGCCCGAGTCAATGAAGGCTGACAAGATACAGCGCCTGTTGGGGGCCCCAACCTTTCCAATGGTCGCGACAGACAAGGCACGACGCGAGGAGTTCATACGGCTCATGCTTGAGGTTGCTGCAAAGACAGTCGGAGTACAGCTGCCAGATATGCCATTGAGCGAGATGATCACGGTCCACAGGAAGACTGATGCTCGCGACATGCCGGACGCTATCGACACAAGCGGACCAAGGCCCAAGTCCGCCCAGACTGGACTTGAGCATGTGCCATATGAAGCCCCCACCGAAGACCTCCCACCGGAATCGCACGCTGTTGGGCCGCCAACAGAGACAACCGGGTCGGCGCCCACGGTTGCAGAGGCAGAGTCTGGTCCGAGTGATGAAGCCAAGAAGGTGTCGGACACACGCGGTCCGTCGAAGCTGTTACAGCTGACCCTGATGGTGAGAAGAGAGGAGGCATTCGAAACCGTGCTTGAGCTTCCGTACGCCGAGGAGTTGTCCAGCGGCAGTCCAATCGCCGGACTGGTGTCTGCACTCGACTCATTCGGTGGTATAGATGCGGAATCAGAAACAGCAGACAAGACAGACGCTCTTGAGACCATCGAACACGAGGGCAACCTTGTGATGGTGGAGAAGTCGAAGCACTTCGTCATGGCACTGACAGTCACCAATGACACTGACGAGGACGCACGTAGGCGGACCATGGCCTCAGCACTGCTTGACATAGAACGCGCCTATGCCGACTCATGGGACTCTTGGGATGGCAGCACTGACGCATTTGAGGGCGCAGTGTTCGCAATTGTCGAACGATTTCCACTCCGAGCCATCAGTGACGACTACACGGTTCGTGCTCGCGAGGTGGGACAGCCTCTGCCCTTCAACAGCAGAGAGGTGGGACGAGCGTTGGTCACTGTCTTGAAGGCCATCGAACAGAACACCACGGTCGGAACGCTTGTCAGCAAGCTAGACCTACCCCGGTCGACCGTGATTGGCAGCCTCCAGATACTTGCCCGGTTCGGATGGGTTGACTTCAAGGTCGAACTGAATCCGAAGAGTATCCCCAAGAAGGTTGGAGAGGTGGATGACGATCTAAGAAAGACCTACGGCGATGTGATTGTCAAGTTTGTCGACCTCTGTGACGGCAGGACCACGCTTGAGGATGTGGTGAAGAAAGTCAGTCTCAGTCTGCCAGCGATGCGCTTCGTGGCCACGAAGCTTGTGTTGCAGGGAGTCCTTGAGATTGTCGCCTAGTTCAGACCGAGAGCGTGATTCTCTGTCCCTGGGATGGCACAGTCACACCATCAGGAGGGGTTCTTTCGGGCGTGTGTACCATGACCTTGATCCCTGTGCATGAACGGACCCACTCTTGCAGTCTGGTGGAAGAGGAGTGAGCTGACAACCGGGCATACTCGACACGACACTGGTGCTTTTCATAGCCATGAAGTAGGTTCCAGCCGGGTGTCCGAGGAGCAAGATACCCGCACAGGACAACTGCAGCCTCCTTGTTGTCCCTGTGTTCGTTGAAGAACTGTCTTGCAAGCCCTCCCGCCATCATTCCACCTCCAGTGACCAATACGTCGTCCCTGTCTAGCCACGTCTTGTTCTTCTTCATTCCGGACCAACTCCCCTGGTACCCAGTCATCTTAGTTATCGTCTCCGCCATACCTGCTACCATGACGTTGCGCCTGGACGTGATGCCGGTCTTCTCGAGCATGGTCAGCACCTCCTGGGTCCTACCAACTGCAAAACTAGGGATGATGACAGGGCCATTATTGCGGGTCACATCATCGAACAGTGCTGCGGCCCTCTGCCGGTCAAAGTCCTCTCGACCCCAATAAGTGCCATCAAAGATTGTCACATCGCTCTCCGTTGGCATCTGTGCTCCTGGGAATAGGAGAGAGTCATCAAGATTGAAGTCCCCAGTGTAGAGAATCTTCAGGCCCTCAATGTCCACCAGATAGGCTACACTGCCTGGTATGTGACTTGCCTGGATAGGGGTGACCACAACGCCTGCGGCGACTTCGCTGCTCTTTCCCACTTCCAAGTTGACATGGTTCTTCGCAACTCTCTGAATGTTCTCCTTTGTGAAGCGCGACACCATATCAGTCGGGTCATTCTTTCGAGGAGGAAGCGGTGTTCCAACGTTCAGGGCGTCCTCAAGAAGCGTCATCGCCACGGCGCCTGTGGGTGCGACCGAGCACCACTTGCCCGTGAACTCCTCATAGAGTACCGGAAGTCCACCAACATGGTCAAGGTGTGAATGAGTCACGAGAACAGTGTCGATGAGATTCACTTCTGGTTCCCACAACGGTGTCGACTGATTTGCGACAGACAGTCCGAAGTCCATCAGAATCCCTCCCGAGCTGGTCTTCACCAGGACTGCACTGCGCCCTATCTCCTGTCCTCCAAGCAGGATGATCTCGACTTTCTTGGTCCGCGTGGAATAGACAATTGACGGCATCAGCTGCACCCGCATCTTCTGCGGCACCATCTCGAAGACCACATGGTCCACGATGTCCGGAGAAGGAGGCCTCGCCAGCTGCTGTAGTCTGACGGGAAGAATGTCATCCGGATGCGTCCTGAAGTCGCATTCAGCGAAGTAGTCACTCACTTTGCGGAAGGCGGCTCTCACATCATCTGCGTCGGAGACCAGTTGCTGTGCCTGTGCATACACAGCCCTTTGGAATTCTGAGAACAGCCTAGACGACAGCACCTCAGGGAGCCACTCGCGAGTCGCAGATCGCACATCATAGTACTTCTTGCCCTGTGCAGCCTCGTACAGGTAGGCTGACCGCCTCTGTAGGGTGTCAGTCAGCCTGTAGTCTTCTTCTACAAGCAGTGGACCTATGTCGATGCCAAGAGCGGCACAGACGTCAACGAAGCGAGCCGGCTGCCACAGTGGGGTCCCGAGATAGTCAATCCACCTTCTCACCTCCGACATTATCTCTCGGGGTGACGGACCGCATACGGCTGAGAGAATCACGAGCGCTTTTCGCATCCAATCATCTGTCGACTCACTGACCTGCGACTTCCACAGTGAATACCGGTAGAGATACCTAAAATCCTCATCCGTGTAGTTGCCCAGCAGGTGTCCATAGAGACACATTGCAAGCGCATCTTTGTAGAGGCCTTCGTCAAATGTGTCGGCTGAGTCGAGCATGTAAGAGTCAAGCGTAGCGGACACCTTTGCTGCGATGGGCAACGGGAGTGAGCTTGTCGTCCTCGTCCGGGCCAACTCGAAGAGCGCTATCTCATGCGACTCGCCGAACAGACCCGAGTGAGAGGCGATTCTCTTTCCTTGTCTGAGCTTCTCAGTGTCAGCCTCTATGGACTCGAAGAAGCCGTCCATCGTCTTGATGCCAGTCACTGGATACCGCGGTGTCAACTGTTGGAGTCACTTCCTTGTGTCTGGTGCCGGTTCGTCCTTCTTGCGTGGGTTCGTGAGTCTGAACAGGCCCTGTCGACTGTCTCTGAGTGACAGCTTCTTCATCACGAGCCCTTCACTGATGAGAATCGAGAGAGCGTGGCGTACTGTTCTGGCTGGCAGCTTGGTCTCTTCGATTATCTCCCTCTGACTGAGCTGTTCACCATACTCGAGGACCTTCAGAACTAGCTTGGCGCTTGGTGGCAGATCCTGTGCCACACTCTCGAAGACCTCGATCTTCTTGAGCAGCTTTCCGTGGAGAGCTGCAACCCTCTCCTCCGGGAACTTGACGAACAGTGCATCGTTGGTGGAGCGAGTCACCTGAATCGACTTGCCCCGCAGAGGCCGCCGGACTTGTCCATCGAAGATGACATCCACTGTCACCCTGCTGGAGATGTCCTTCACCTCCAGCGTCATCGAGTCGGGCACGATGAGAGGCCTTCTTGCTGGATTAGCACTGTTCACAGCAATCACTGTCATTACAGGAGCCGGGGATACGACAACAGGTCCGCCCACGCTCATTGCATAGGCTGTGCTGCCGGTGGGGGTGGAGATGATCAGCCCATCGCTCATGTCTTTCCAGAACGGCTCACCTTCCAGATGCAAAGAATACCCGATGAGAATTGCACTAGTACGGGGAAAGATAGCAATCTCGTTGAGTATGAGTGGGGACTCTGCACCGTCCATGGTGATGTGGAGCCTTGCTCGTCTCTCGATACTCCATCTCCTTGCTACAAGGTCCTCTACTGCTTCCTCGAAGCTTGCAGCACTGACATCAAAGAGAAAACCGGGTTGGCCCCGAGATGCGACAGGTAGAACTGGAGAGCTTCTCTTGCCGAGCCGAAGAAGCGTGTTCAGCAGCGTGTGGTCTGAACCGACAACTGCCAGGACGTCAACGGACATCTTTCTGAGAGGTGTGCCAGTACTGCCTACTGCAGCAGCAAGTCCTTCCTCAAGCTCTACTTCCACACCCGCGTCGGTCAACAGCTGTGCCACTTGAGTTGCGTCCTCAACCATGGCCGAGGCCTGACCTGAAGCAATGCCAACTCTCAAGCTGAGGACCTCATTGGGTTTGAGGAACATGACTCGAGACCGCATTTAAACCAGTTGACACACCTGCGGCAGATAGATGCCGGGCAGATGGCAAGAATTGCCTCATGGTCTGCCGACTGTCAACAGTTGCCATTTGCGGACTGGTTAAATAACAATTGTGAAAGCACCTTGATGATGTATATGTTGGACAGCGAGCTCAGTTCCCTGCAGAAGCGAATCCTGAGGCTGAAGGAGCAGCGGAAGGCGCTCATCCTGGCGCACAACTATCAGCCTCTAGAGATTCAGAGGATTGCCGACTTTGTTGGGGACTCCTTGCAGCTCGCACGAAAGTGCAAGGATGTTCAGGGCTATGAGATGATTGTGTTCTCGGCAGTTCGGTTCATGGCAGAGATGGCCGCCGTGTTGTCCCCTGACATCCCTGTGTACTTGCCTTCAGTCGACACGCTATGTCCGATGGCAGCATGGTTGACTCCCGAGAAGATTCGGGAGAAGCGAAAGGAGTACCCAGGTGTCCCCGTTGTTGTGTATGTGAACACAACGGCTGATGTGAAGGCCGAGGCCGATGTCATAGTGACATCTGGCAGTGCAGTCGAAGCAGTTCGGAACCTTGGAGTCGACACGATTCTCTTCGGTCCAGACAAGAATCTTGCAGAGTACATACGGCAGCACACAGATGTGAAGGTGATAGACATTGAGCCAAGGGGTCACTGCTACGTTCATCAGCAGTTCGATCTTGCGCACATACTTCTGGCTAGAGAGCAGTATCCTGATGCAGTGGTAATCGCACATCCCGAGTGTCCCCCGGAGGTGCAACTGGAGGCGGACTTGATCGGGTCCACGGGCATGATGGTGAAGACCGTGGCTGAGAGCACTGCAAAGACCTTTGTGCTCGCTACAGAGATAGGACTCATCGAACAGCTGCAAGCCATGCACCCGGACAAGACTATCCTGCCTGCATACAGTGGAGCTCTCTGCCGTCAGATGAAGAAGAACTCTCTTGAACGGATACTCAGAGTGCTTGAGGAGCTTCCGCCAGAGAACATTGTGAGAGTGTCCGAAAGCATCGCCCCCAAAGTGAGAGCAATGCTTGAACAAATGGGCCAGACTCCGGCAATGAGACAGGCACGAAGAACAGTCAAGACCTAGCTAGACCCGGACAGTCACAAGTCCGGGCACATCCGAGAGCTGACGCACAACTGGCCCTGTATGACCGGCCGCCCGGAAGTCATCTTCTCGGACCATTCCGACCATGCCAACAAAGGGACAGAAACCTCGTGAGCGCTCATAGTCCTTTATCGAGTCACCCACAAAGACGACATGGTCCAGTTGCAGGCCGTACGTGTTCTTGACATAGTTGAAGTGATGAGCTCCTTTCTCAAAGCCGGGCCTGTAGCCCATTATGTCTCGAAAGAGGAATCCCAGTGACCGTCTCTTGAAGTACTCTGTAATAGTGCTTTGGAATGTGGACGACGACACGAAGAGGTCCAGTCCCATACCTTTGAGTTCCATCAGCGCACTCACTGTGTCGGGAAAGAGTGACTGCTCGTAGATTCGCTGAATCTTGAGTGCCTCGAACTCCTTGATTGCCATGTCATTCTTCTCGTGCCCCGGGAAGTTGATCTTCACCTGCTGCTCATAGGGCAGACCCGTAGTCGTCCTGTATCGCCATGTGGCCTCCTCATGCGTGACCCCGTGGTACTTCATCATGACCGCCACTCCGATTCGCTCCAGGAAGGGCATACTGTCCGCTAGAGTGCCGTCGAAGTCAAAGATTATCGCCTTGCAACTGATCCTATCAGGCATGAGGGTTTCCCTCGCTTCCATCCCGACCGTTTCCGGTCCTTTTAGGACGTTTCGGTATATCTACTGCCCAACCAACAATGAGCGGTCAACAGATGTCTGATAGTGGAGGTATGACTCGACAGTGAGCATACCAAGCCACCGAAGCCACATGGGGAAGAGCACTACAACACCACGACGTCGAGCCCTAGCTGTGAGTGGTATCGCTCAACAAGCTTTTTCAGCGTGGGAACAGTCATTCTCGGTCAGTTCAAACAGGAGGACACTCGTTGAGCGACACAGATGCTGGCGATGCTCATGTCACAGGCGATGACACAGAGATGATGGATGTGGGTTCGCTGTTTCGAGGGACTGCCACAGTCACGTTCGTCGTCGAGGTGATAACAGCCATCATGATGCTAGGCTCGTTGGTTGCTTACATGGTAAGCCGGTCGGGTGTCGTGCAGATAATCGACATGGACCTTGCAGTCATATTGCTGCTCGTCGGAGCTATAGTCACCATGTTCTTCTTCCTGGCCACAATCGGCTTCTTCGTGAGAGTCAATCGCAGGATAAGCCGTGCGGTGATATGGGAGGGAGTACGTAGTCTGGACCTTAGGAAACCACGAGTGAAGACAGTGGTGCTAATCTACTGTTTTGCAGTGGGTCTCATCCTGGTCATTGGAATGTGGAGCTACTATCTCCTCTGGAAAAACGTGCTCGCCCCCGTCGCAGCAACGTCGCTAAGCTGGTTCGGCTTCTCCATCTCGCTAGGCGGATTCGTACTTGCTCTACTTGTGCAGCTTGTTGTCGCAGCAGTGGGACGCACAGCCAGTTCGGTCATCAGGGTGGTTCTTGCAGAGTCGAGCTGAAGACAGGCCCTTTGAGTGGCGTCAGCCTCGCTGCAGAGACCCTCCCCCATGGCAGCCCATTGAACACACATCTCTGTTGAACCAGTCATGGTCACGATGGCTGCTCAGAGGCCAGCCATGCCAAGTCAAGTCGTGTGTGGTATCAGTGTCTGCTGACAGAGGCTGGTGAGACTGAGACGCATGACCAAATCGATGGACATCAAGGAGAGAGTCCACTGTCACAGGCTCAGATGGACTAGACTCCTCTTTCGGACCACAGCGCTCCCACAATGAAGGAGACCCTCATGGTACTGCACTGAGAGACCGCTCGCACTGTTCTCTCGTCAGGTGCTTCAGATTCCTGCTATCAGCAGTCACCAACACAACCACAGTCTTCTGACACTCTGCCAACCGGAGCAGTCCGCTTCGAGAACGAGTCTGACAACGAAGTCGGTAGACGTCACTGCATCGGGACTGGTGCAACATCTAGAAGGTGCGAGGAGCCGGAATGAACTGAATCTTGACAATCGCTGAGATGAGCAGGAACTGGTCTGGCTCTGCATCGTCTGTCTGCTTCACGGCAACGACGTTCTCCCCGACATGTGCGACCATTCCCTCTGCAAGGACAACCCCGGTCGGACCGAAGAACCGGACAGTCTTATTCCTCTTTGCTGCGTCGAGTAGCACAGTCCTCAGATTGTGGTCTCTTTCGCCGTCGGGCATCGTACAATCTATACTAGTCTGACAAGATAAGCTTTGGCAAGCCAATGAGGCCGAAGAGAGAGGGATGCCCGACCAGCAGGCCGAGCATCTCATGAACGCGTCTAGATGATGTGCAAACGCTTACCGACGGTTTCGTACGCGTGGAGTGCCATGTCAAGGTCGTTGGTTGTGAGGCCGCTGTTCATTATGTTCCTGATTCTAGCCTTGTCACGGGCGACCATGGGAAACACTATGGGAAGTGCAAGTATTCCTTCCTTGTAGAGCCCGTCGCTGAGTGCCACAGCCTTCGCACTGTCACCAACTATTGCCGGCACAATGGGAGTCTGACTCCTCCCGATATCATACCCCATCTGAGTCAGTCCCTTCACAAAGTACTCTCTGTTGGCCCATAGCGTCTTCACATGCTGCTCCTCGGTCTCGAGTACATCGATGGCTGCAATGCATGCCGCTGCTGTGGCAGGAGGATGGGATGCGCTTAGCAGCCATGAACGACTCTTGTTGAGCGCGTAGTTGACCATGTCTCGTGAGCCCGACACATGACCACCCATGACCCCGAAGGCCTTGCTGAATGTGCCCATCTCAAAGTGAACGTCCTTATGGGTCAGGTTGAAGTGGGATACAATCCCGCGACCACCCTTCCCCAACACCGCTTCACCATGAGCGTCATCCACATAGATCATCGCGCCGTGCTCCTTACCGGCTTTCACTATCTTGTCCAAAGGCGCGATATCCCCATCCATTGAGAAGACACCATCGGTTATGATCAGTATGCGTCGCGGCTTTTCTTTTTCGACCTCATTCAATACTCGTTCCAAGTCTGCTGTATCGCAGTGCTTGTAGACGTACCTTGTGGCCTTGGTGAGCCTGACTCCGTCAATTATGCTGCCATGGTTCAGCTCATCAGACACAATAGCATCGCCTTGGTCAACCAGCTGCGGGATGAGTCCCTCATTGGCTGTGAACCCGGCAGAATATGTGATGGATGCCTCGGCACCCTTGAACTTGGCAAGTCTCCGTTCCAGCTCAAGGTGCAGGTCCATGGTCCCTGCAATTGCCCGCACCGAACCGGAGCCCACTCCATGAGTCTCAATCGCCTTCATGGCAGCTGCCTTCAGCTTCGGGTGGGTACTGAGATTGAGGTAGTTGTTGCTGCAAAGCATGAGGACTTCGACCCCATCGACCTTGGACCTTGGAACGCTGGGTCCCTGCAGCTCCCGAATCTTCCAGTCAAGTTTCTGTGCTACCAGGGTTTCGTACTCCGTACGCATCCAAGAAATCGGATCTCTCATCATAGCCACCTAGGTACAGGTTGTAGACAGATTGGGCGGGACTGGTGGTCTATTTATGGCCTTCGATGACAATCAGCTGGCAAGAGGTGCCCCGGCTCTGTACCTCGAACCTGTCTAGTGGATATCTGGCGCCTCGAATGATGGACTTCAGGGCTCACGAGGTCCCATAAGGAACCAGGGGCAGACACCTTGAAGCTCAGCACCCCTGGTCATCACCAATGAGAGTCGTCGGAGTCTTCTCAGGACAGTAGGTCCTTTGCCTCAGCTATCCACTTCTTCACCCTGTCGAGCGTGATATTGTAGCCTTGGGGCATCTTCACATGTCCAAGAGACACGCAGTCCTGAATCTGCTTGAGAAGCGACTCCGCGTCAGCTTGAGCCAGCTCTTCCAAGTCCATCATTCCGCCACCGTAGACTATGGCCTCGGCGTCTTCTTCAGACACTGACTTGAGCCAAGCAAAACGCCCTGTGGCAATCCAGCGACTCGCCACCTCTTCAGGTACACCCGCGACCTTTGCTACATCCTCCGGACTGGAAGCGAGAAGGTCTTGCACAGTCACTATTCCGGCATCCTTCAGCTTCTTCCCGTAGGTCACACCCACTCCTTCGATGGTCTCGATAGGAAGCTCTACGAGCTCAGCCTCGGGAATTTGGGCTTCCGGCACTTGCATCTCGAGCGACGTGTCAGTCTTCTTCGAGGACACGACCTCTCCCGCGCCCTTCTTGCCAGACTCACAGATGACTCCGAGCATCAATGCAGTGGCGATCAGGAGTGGAAGGTCAGAGATTGACATAGAAGGCAGGTATGAAGCTACCGCACTCGTGGCAGCCAGAAACACCGCAATGGTCAGATTTCTCGTCATGTCTCGCTAGCCTCGCATAACCTGTCTGCCGTAGGTCGTCTACAATAATGAACCTTGCTCCTGTTGCGGACCAACACAGGCTGCCGCGGTCTGCAATGTTCTGCTGTTGAGTCTAACGGCCACATACATTGGGATCACTGACAAGGGATACAGCACCATGGCGATTGGAAAGACGATGGTCCCGAAGTCCACGATGCCACCGAACACGCCAGTTCCAAGCAGGACTGATGTGATGAGAGTGCCAGTCTGACGGGGAAAGTGCCACATAATGCGTGTGACTGCCCATGACGTGCCCCTGCGTGCAACATTGACCTGTTCCATGAAGAGGGAGTTTGTCGCTGGACGCGTCATGTTCGCCAGAGCCTCACGGACCACATAGAACACGGCCATCACAAGAAACACTTCAGAAGTAACAATCCCGACGGTAAGGAGGGGCACCAGCAGATAGAGTATGAACACGGTCTTGAGCTTCCCTGCCCTCTCACTCACCATTCCAACAATCAACGTACCGGATGCTAGCGTGATGTTCGCAGCTGACGAGAGACCTCCAAGAACCAACTCTTCTGGACGGAACGCGGCGTATATCCACGGAATCAGATAGGGGATCACCATACCTGAGCTTATCCCCATTAGCAGCTGACCGACTCCAAACAGGAATGCAGTCCTTGCATCATCACTCCGAGTTGTGTTGGGTGAGTCATCGTGTGGCGAATCGGGACGGTTGGCCAGTCCATGGCGACCAAAGGATTTCGCACGAAGCCACCTCTCTGTGTACAGTCCACCAATGCCGCTCAGCAGCCTGAATGTCCCCATGATATAGAAGAGCAAGGCGAAGCGTGCAAGAGGGCTGCCGAGGAAGGGCAGGGTGTTCTCGTCGAGTATCGCTCCACCGACAAAGGGCCCAATGGTTGCAGCAAATGTTGCCACTCCGATTGCAACACCATATGACTTGGTTCTCTCCGCCCCCTTCTGCGTGTGGTCTGCAATCAGTGCGTCAACAGCATTCATCATAAGTCCATCACCGACACCCGTGAGTGCAAACACTGTCAAGACAGTGATAGGTGTCTCAACATGCGGCAGCATGAAGAACGCCGCGCCACTGATGGCACCTCCGATTGCCATTGCAGGTCCTCTTCCTTTCTTGTCGCTCAGAGTGCCACCAGGAAGGAGAAAGAGTGCCTGGACGTAGCCAGCCGTTGCCATGAGAAGGCCATAGAATGCCTCGTCACTGTTGATCGCTAGGACAAACAGCGGCATCACAAGCAGTCTCATCGTCATGACGAACCTGATCAGGGTGGTCAGCAATGACAGCCTCCACATCTTGGAGGAGGTGATTAGTCTGATAGAACTCGTACCATTCATTTAGGGGGCCATCCTGCAAACCGGCCCGCTGGACGCTCGAACATCACAAAGATAAGGGCTATCTTCGCGGCCACTATTCGCTGCCAGTACTATCACGGGACATCTTTCACTGTGAGGCTAAGGTTCATAATGCTCCACTGCGCACGCCATAGTGTCCTCACGGGGGTATTCGCTTGACTGGAACTGAAGTCTTCGATCCTACGATGCACATCGAGGTTCTCAGGGAGAACCTGCCAATGAAGAGGTACGTGTCAAGAGGTGACACGCGAGATGTGGTTGATATTGCGGGGCCTCACGAAGAAGCAGACAGAGCGGCCCTTAGAGCAATCAGGTTCACCAGACAGGACAAGACACCGCGATTCCAGCCGGTCCTCGGAAGCGCAGGAATGGGGAAGACCCATCTGTTCTGGGTGCTTCGTGACCTAGCGGCCGACCCCAAGAATGGACAGTACTCTACTGTCTACGTGCCTTCGCCACCCTCACCTGTAAGAGTGCCACTCCACTTCTACTCGTGTCTTGTGGACGAGGCAGGAGACCGTTTCTTTGAACTTGCATCCTCAGCTCTGCTGGGCAAGTACGGTGCAAGCGCCGACATGGACACGGACAGAGTCAATGCGGTCATGGAACGTGCACTCATGGACTACCCCGGTATATCCTCTGATGCTGTCAATGTCCTTCTTCACTATGCTTTGGACAATGGAAAGAGAGCGCTTGCACGACGATGGTTGCTTGGTGACGCTCTGACCTCTGCAGAGCTGGAGCAGCTGAGCGTGAGGACAATTCTGGAAGAGGACGATGTCACTCTGGCCGCGTTCAAGCTGCTTGCAGACAACTCAGACAGCCCCATAGTCCTGTTCGTAGATGAGATGGAAGGACCATTCAATACGCATGGCGAAGAAGGAGAGAGGCAGTTCCTAGAGGTCATAAAGCGTCTCTACAACGAGTGCAAGAACCTTGTCATAGTCGCCTCATGCCTTTCTGAGATATGGCCTCGCATCTTCGAGATGGCCGATGCCCCAATGAGGTCACGCATGGAGGCACCGGTCAATCTCAGAGCCTTCAGCGAGCAGGACGTTGCCAACTTCGTCGCTCAGTCGATGGCCAAGTACTGGGAAGAACAGAACATGGAGCCTCCGCCAGACCCTCTCTTCCCTCTGACGGCGCGTCACATTCACGAGGCGTTTGTGAAGTCAAGAGGTGTCCCCAGAGAGGCAATCCGCCAGATCATCAACCTGCTGGACACCATTCTCTTAGGCAGGGTGGAGACTGCTGTTGCTCCGCAAGATGACCATGTCATCAAGCTGACATCATCGGTCGTCATTGGCGGCGTTGTGAAAGCAGTACTGATTGCTGGCATAAGAGCAGGGGTTGACGTCCGACTCAAGACTGCCTCCGGAGGCGGTGCAAAGCAGGCGTCCGCGGTGGTGAGCATGACCCGACGCGGCATCACAAGACAGGTGTCTGTTGATGTCCCAAGTGTCAAGAACTGGGACAGAAGCGGAGGTGTAGCCGCTTTCTACTCGGCACAGCGAATCAAGAACACTATGGATGACGGCACTGCGGAACTTGGCATCGTGGCGGTGCCGGAAGGGACCAAGGGCGCCAAGTTTGAGTCCATGACCGCGGAACTCGGGAGCAGGCTGATTGTCATCCGATTCAATGAGACAAGTGCCACTCGGCTTGTTGCATCGACCAACAAGGCTCAGCTAGATGACAGCGAACGAGAGATGTTCCGGGAGGTAGTTGAACGCGTGTTCAGCTGACCGGAGCAGTGTCCGTCTGCGACGGGGCGCTCCCGTCCCCAGGCTCATCCTTCTTCTCGTCCTTGCATGCCACCTCGGGTACCACAAGAATCACGATGAATACTACGACTATGAGGACTCGTCCCTCGGGCTGCTGCAGGAAGAGAGAGACGTGTCCAATTGCGGGTATCTGGAGTACGACCACTCCTACAACATCGGCATATACGCGGTATCCAATGTCTTCATGTGCATTCGCGTCACCCTTGGTATAGTACCTGTACTCCCCGTTTACAGTCTCGATCCTGACAACGCGGTGGACGATGGGGGCCTCGGTGTACCAGCTTGCAGTGTAGACGATAATCTCTCCCAATTCTATCTCCTCGGGGGACTGCCGTTGAAGAACCAGCATGTCACCTCTATTCAGAGTGGGCACCATCGACTCGCTAGTGACGACGACAAGAGGAGAGGTGGTTCCCATGGCGAGCATGAAGATGCCATACCCACCGAAAACCCCACCGATGATTATCACCATCATGATGAGAGTCTTCACCAGTTCAGACCTCTGGTCCCACCGAAGGAACCGGCGAACACGTTCCAAGAAAGAATCACCATCCATCCGGAAGAGGTCATCCAATATAACGCTGACGCACTGTCTTGCGAATCACGCTTCTTGCTAGAGGGCTCTGCAGCCACAGGGACTGCATACTGCTTGGCTTGCTGCGACGCTGCAGTCCTGAGGTGAGAACTCTCTCGACATGTCATCTTCAGACTACAATGCTTAAATGGAGGGGCTCTTGGTCGATGGAGCGAGAACAGACTCATGAGCAGCATCTGGGTTCGAGCGTGGCGGTCTACACCAAGGATAGACTGTGGACTCTGTGGGCTCTCAACATGTGCCAGTTACGCCAGAGCAGTGCTTGTCGGTGACACGAAGATTGAGACATGCCCAGTTCTTTCGCTGCCGGAGTTCTCGAGCCTTCAGACGGAGTTGACGGCCTCTGCAGAACGGATTCGTCCACCCAAGGACACCAAGGCGCCCGACAAGCCCAAGGGCGGAATCGTCTTCACGCAGCCTTGCAAGGACGCAAACTCCAGATACATGGCCGAGCTGCGTGTCTTCAGTGGCATTGAACCGGGTTCAGAGGTCAGGTTCCCAGTCTTTGACCCTTCAATACTGTGCGACATGATGGAGTGCCTGAAGGAGAGATTTCAGGATGTGAAGTGCAGTCGAGAACTCGGATACGGGAGAGCGGATGACGGGGACCTGAACATAACGATGCTTCAGGACGGAAGAATAAACATGCGTCGAGTGAATAGCAAAGAACATGTAGAGAGTCTCTTCGCTATTCTCGAGCGAACCATCATTGCCGCGACAGTCTGCAACTGTTGTGGCCGCGATATGCTGTCTGTGCTCTCAGCCTGCGAGTCTGGCACTGATAGGCACATGCATACAATCTTCAATGCTGGGACAACATTCTCACTGGATTCCACGGTGGCAAAGCGCCCTATCACCAAGTCCGCTCTGTTGTCCACATTCGGCGATGATGCGGTTGCCGGAGTCAGGATAGTCGAGATGCTGCAGGACCACATCCAATGGCAGATTGAGGCCCTCGCGACGGGCGAGAGTCTGGATGAGGAGAGGAAACCCGACCTGCAGAGGACCAAGTGTGCCTTTGCAGAGCTGTTCCAATCGCCTTCAGCAAACGGGAACGAAACTCTGATTCTCAAGGGTTTGGCCTTAGTGTGGGCGCTGGAGGGGGCAATACTTGGTCTCGAGTCAGCAGCACATCACATGAGTAGCCTGTCGGTCGCTGACTCCGCTACTGCGAGGGAACTCCTAAAGGCCGCAAGCAACGGTCAGATTCCTGAGCGGATGGACCGCAGCTGGAGCTCTGGGCTGAAGCTGTGCTACGCGCATTTCACAAGACTGAATCGAGCGTCGTGTCTACTCAACAAGTGGAGCTGACAATCAGTGCAGGTATTTGGCACGGGCATCAGAGATCACGCTCAGGATTCGTTTGGCATCTGCGACGTTGTCTGGCTTCCAGTTCTCGACTGGTTTCACAACAGCACCATTCTGTTTCTCCAAGAACTGCCTTAGAATCCGGAGCCGCTTCATCTCCGACTCAGCCGCTTTCGCCGCATCCTTAGCTGTCGGAAACCCGCTGGCTGGTGTTTCGGACGTGCTCATCACATACCATGTGGTCCCGTCAAGCTTGACTGCCACTATCTCGGCGGGAATGAGATCAATGTCCTCCTTGAACACCACTGCCTCTCCAAACGACACATTGCCCTCCGTAGGGCGTCTTGTGCCATCATGTTGCTCCACGAATTCCAAGTAGTGCACCAGAACCCTGTCGGCCGCCTTTCTGAGAGTCGCGAGGTCTGTCTGGACCACAATCCCTTCTTCCGTATTCGCAAACATGGTGTTCGCCTCCACAGGAATGTGACGTGCTCTGCTTAAGGATTGTCCTTGTTGCCCGTGACACTGACTGAATGACTGTCGCATGCGGCAGCTTTTATCATACAGGGACAGTCGTCGTGTAGGTGCATCGAATAGCATGAGAGTCACGACTGTGCGTTCGGATGGCCTTGCTCATCTCTCGTACTTTGTCAGCTCAGAAGGTGAGGCCTTTGTCATTGACCCGCGTCGAGACGCAGGCATATACGAGCAACTGTGCAGAGAGTCGCAGTGCAAGATAACGCATGTGTTCGAAACCCATAGAAACGAGGACTATGTCACAGGTTCTCTTGAGATACAGAATCTGTATCCCTCAGCACGGATTGGGCACAGCAATCTCACCGCATTCAAGTATGGTGATGATGCGCTCTCCGATGGGGACTCCTTTCGTATAGGCAAGACGATAGTCACTGCCCTCTCAACACCAGGCCATACGGATGACAGCATGTGCTATCTCGCTGCAGACTCGTCCGTTGGGAAGGACCCCGTAGCGGTCTTCACCGGAGATACGCTGTTTGTGAACGAAGTGGGCCGGACGGACCTAGTAGACCCCAAGCTAACCGACCGGATGGCTGAGAAGCTGTACAAGAGTCTTACAGAGGTCTTGCTGCGCCTTGACGACGGCGTCATAGTGTACCCTGCGCATGGTGCAGGCTCTGTATGTGGCGGGGACATAGGCAACCGCGAAGTCAGCACGATAGGTTTCGAGCGCCGTCACAACAAGTGGCTCAGAATGGACGAGTCTGAGTTTGTCAGGGCCAAGTCTGAGCAGAAGCTGACCTTGTCGGCCTATTTCAAGCGATGTGAGCGACTCAACACAGTCGGTCCACCACTGATCTCCACTCTTGAAACGCCATCACCTATGGACGTCGCAACCTTCGATAGCATGATGAACCAGACGGGATGTGTAGTCATCGACACACGACCGCCACAGTCATTCATGCGTATGCACATACCTGGATCCATCAGTATCCCTCTACAGGGCATGGGTATGTCGGCAGGTTGGGTTCTCAGTTCTGAAGACAGGCATCTCGGTGTACTTGCCAGATCAGAGGACGTCACACAGGTGTGGGCATATCTTCTCCGTGTTGGTCTCGACAGCTTCGCCGGATACCTTGCCTCTGGTATCGATGAGTGGAAGTCCGGGGGACGCCCCACGAGGTCTCTGCATGAGTATGCGGTCCCCGAGACAAGGTCCCGACATGAGGCCGGGACAATCAAGATCATCGACGTCAGGCAGGGACACGAGTACGACAAGGAACACATCCAAGGGACTGTCTCGCTTCCACTGTCCGAATTCGAGACAGGAGTCATGTCGCTTGACAAGGGGAGCTCGTTCGTGACGGTATGTCCTTCAGGAGTCCGTAGCACAACGGCAGCAAGCCTGCTGGTTCGTCAGGGCTTCCGTGATGTCGGAGTGTTGGCTGCCGGCCTCAAGGCATGGAAGAGTCAAGGCTATCCACTGACGGACAAGTAGAACGGTTCATTGTCGGCTGGACAGGGGGCAGCACCCATGGTCTGTCACTGACGTATAGCTCGCGTGCATACTCCTCGAGGTCAGCTGAAGCATCGCACAGCATCAGTATGCACAGACGTGGACACTGACCGTGGCCGTCAGCCTGGAGAGTCGTGTCAGTCGTAGGTCATGGGACTCGACGCCAATAGACAGAAATCCACGACAAGTTGAACTGTCCATGTACGACTGGTTCTTGCTCAGGACGTGGACAGATTGACTGAACAAACGGAAACTGCAGGCGCATACAGGGAGGAGACAGACCTTCTTGGCACATTGCAAGTCCCCCGTGATGCCTACTGGGGTGTTCAGACGTTGAGGGCGCTTCAGAACTTCAGCGTCTCCCTTGTGCCTCTTAGGAACTACCCGACGCTGGTCCGGACACTGGCCATGGTCAAGAAGGCCTGTGCGCTCGCCAACTTCGACTTGGATCATCTTCCCGAGGACTACGCGGGAGCAATTGTCAAGGCCTGCGATGAGATAATTGGCGGAGCACTGGTCGACCAGTTCGTGGTTGACATGATGCAAGGAGGAGCAGGCACTTCAACAAACATGAATGCCAACGAGGTCATCGCCTCTCGTGCAAACGAGATACTAGGCCACTCTAGGAACTCCCAGAGCCCGGTCAGTGCGCTCGACCATGTGAACATGAGTCAGTCCACGAATGACGTCTATCCCACGGCCATCAAGATTGCGACAATCTATGGCTTTAGAGACCTGTCTGAAGCCCTGAGTGGACTGACAACTACGCTAGACCAAAAGGCAACCGAGTTCAAGGACATCCTCAAACTTGGACGGACAGAGATGCAAGATGCAGTGCCGATAACGCTCGGACAGGAGTTCTCGGCTTGGTCTGCCGCTCTGAAGCGCGATCTCGTCCGAATCAGCAACGCGATGGAGGTGCTGCAGACTCACAACATAGGTGCCACTGCAATCGGCACATCACTCAATGCAGACCCTGAGTACATTGACCTTGCAGAGGCGCATCTCAGAGAAGTCACTGGACTCCCTCGACTCACAACTGCAGAGAACCTCGTGGACGACACACAAAACGCAGACGAGTTCGTGCATGCCTCCTCTCTGCTCAGAGTGCTGGCGACCAACCTAGCAAAGATCAGTGGCGACATCATCCTTCTCTCATCGGGCCCAGTGGGTGGCTTCCATGAGATTTCGTTGCCCGCTGTTCAGCCGGGTTCCTCAATAATGCCCGGCAAGGTCAATCCGGTCATTGCAGAGATGGTCATGCAAGTTGCGTTTCAGGTGGTGGGCCATGACACGGTCATTTCAATGGCCGCACAGGCCGGACAGCTCGAACTCAATGCCTTTGAACCTCTGATTGCGTACAACTTCTTCCAAGCACTCAAGGTGTTGAGGAACGCGATTCCGATATTCAGGGAACGCTGTGTCTCGGGCATCCAGCCGAACAAAGAGGGACTTGATGTCGTCTACCGCAGTGTGGGAATCGTGACTGCACTGAATCCGGTTCTGGGGTACAAGGCAACATCACGCATTGCAAAGAAAGCACTGGAGACCAAGCGGCCCGTTCGTGACATAGTCCTCGAGGAGAAACTCATTGACCCTGAGCTGCTGGACCGACTCCTCAGCCCGGAGAGAATGACTCGTGGCGGAGTCTACGGACACGACCATCCAAGAGTGAAGGCGTCGAGAGACAAGGGGACAGTGGGAGGGTGACTGACAGTGAGAATCGCCGAGTTGAGTCCTCACTTCCGGGACTCACTGACACGGCTCCTCAACGAGCAGCTCACAGCAGTCCTCGCTACTCGTTCCGAGGATGAGCTCTATTCATGTCTCGTCAGCTTTGCATTCACCGAGGACCTCAAGGGAATCGTGTTCTCAACAAAGAGGCAACGGAGGAAGTTCAGGGACATTATGCGAAGCCGGTCAGTCGCATTACTGATTGACAACAGACGAAACACACCTGACGACATCACGATGGCGAAGTTCGCTACGGTCATTGGAGATGCAATTGACACTGAGGGAACAGAGCGAGACCGACTCGCGTCCATTCTCGCGACTCGTCACCCACATCTCGCCAACTTCATTGCAGAAGATGACACGGCCATCATCCTCGTGCAGGTAAGGAAAGTGTACCTTGTCAGTGACTTCGAGTCAGTGCAGCTCATAGAAGTGTGAACCATGTAGCGGCAGAGTAGCAGTCGCCTGTTCCCGGCGCACAAGGTCGTTCTGCTGTTCTGCCGCCGTTAGACCGACCATGCCGCATCGACGCAACCGCGAGTCCAATCACGGTGACCTCCATTCCGCATCAAGCGGGACTCTTGTCGACAGCAGCTTCGCGTCGGTCTGGTCCCCGGTGGGTGAACACAACGAACATCAGGCCTGCGATGGACAGCTGACTCTTGAGTCTCGTTGTGTGCCGTGCCGCACATGGCATACCGAATCCGGGAGTGGTGTCGAGGTCCGTACAAGTCAGGTGACAACACGCAGGTCTCACAGAGAATCGCAGAAAGGCAGACCAGTGGCCGGTCGGTCTGTGGCCAGCACTACGAGTTGGCCTTCGGACCATCGCTGTCACGAACAGACGGCTCATGACTGGAGAGTTCGAGTGAACCAGCCTGACTGTGCCGCCTGAAGACCATGCAGTAGCTGTGATCGTAACCAAAACCGTATGTCCCGCTTTCCGAGTCTTCACCCTCCCAGCACACGACGGTCTCACCGAGGAAGTCCATGACGCGTGAGACCGCCCTTGCGACGTCCCACGCGAAGGGAGTGAATACCTCGTCCCTCAGATTGGAGACCTCGATGACGACAGTCCCATCAGGTCTCAGCAGCTGTGCAACCTGTCTGTACACATCTTGAAGAGCGTCGAGGTACATGTTGTAGGTCGCGGGTTCCCGTTCGCCCGTCAGAGGGTTCAGTCCGTAGTCAGAAGGCATGAAGGGAGGGGAACTCATCGAGAAGTCCACTCTCGGCAGCGAATACGACAATAGCTGACGCGAGTCACCGTGTATCATGTTGCCCTTTGAGCGCAGAAGTGAGCGGACATACTCGAACCTCACCGGGTCTCGCTCCACCCCAAATGGAATGCGACCCATCTCCTCGGCCACTGTGAGTGTGGTGCCGAAACCAGCAAACGGGTCAAGCACAATGTCACCGGGCTCGGTGAACTGCGCAAGAAAGAGTCGCACGAGGGACTCGGGAAACCTGTTGTCTTCCATCCAGAAAGAGCGTGGCAATGTCCTCTCTCTTATGAATGGTAATATCACGTAGCTCCTCAATCCGTCACACCACCACGGCTGAATCTGTCAGGATACAGTGCCTGGTCCTTGCGTCAGCTCATCGCCCTTATGCCCACAAGGACCGCATCCGGACCTCGGAACGGTCGAACCACAAACTCAGCACTCATGCTGTCAGCTATGCGTCGGCACGCTTCAATGTCAATCACTGGCAGGTCGACCACCGACATCTCCAATGTCATCAGTCTGGAGCATCTCGCCGCGAACTCCAACATCGAGTGGTACGCCGCCTCACCGTGCTGTGGACGACACAGTCTGACATAGGTCTTGGCATCCTGCGCGTTCAGTGAGACTCTCACGACCTCAAAGCCGGCATCAGCCAGTTCTTGCGGCACGTCACGCTTTGGATGTATGAGCAGACCATGGCCATTGGTGTCGATTCGCAGTCGGGTGGGTCCGAGACCCTTGACTGCCTCACCAACCGCAACCACGCCTTCGAGATTCATTGTCGGCTCTCCAAAACCCACAACCGCGACTTCCTGGAAATCAGGAGTCCATGACCTGATCACAGCCTGAGAGAGCTCCTCCGGGGTGGGCTCATGGTCGAGCTTGAGTGTGAAGCCATAGACGCCATCTGAGAAGTTCCGGACGCAGAACCTGCAGGCGCATGTGCATTGGTTGGTGGGATTGACGTAGAGTGTCTTCTCCTTCCAGTAGACCAGACTCATATCCTTCGCTGGTGCCTCGGCGCCACTCGCTCATAAGGACCACGATTGGTCTGGCAGTACCATGCGCGTGAGATTGCATCAATCCACAGGGGCATCAGTGAAGAGCCCGCGACTAGCAAGGCTGCTGGTGTTGGCAGTCTGTATAGGTTGTTTCTGCACCCGCAGAGCGTACTGTAGTAGGCATGTTAAATAGTGGTCTCAGAGACCGCAGACCTGTCCATTCGTCGGTCCACAGGTGATACCAGATGCTCCAGAAACCAAAGGACCTGCTGGGAGCTGTGCTCACGAAGATTCTCGAAGAGAAGGTAAGCAACACTGCACTTGCCTCCGGAGTGTCTAGGTGGCGCATGACCGTCGTGATCGACACGGACTTCTATCCTGTGAGCATTGTGTTCGACCGAGGCATACGTGTCGAGTATGGTGCGCGACCCGATGCACAACTCCGTGTCAGAATGACAATGTCCACAATGTCGGATGTGTTTCAGAAGAGAGCGTCTGTTCTTCAGTCGGTCTTGAGGAGAAAGATACGGGTCCGAGGACTGGCACGACACCCTGTCTCCGCACTCAGATTCTATCGCCTGATGAGCAGGCTGGTTGGTGATTGACATGTCAGACCTCAAGACCGAGCTGTGTCAGGTAGTGGGCGACGAGTATGTCTCTGACGGACTGGGCGAGCGATACGTCTACTCGTACGATATGACAGAGAACCCACCACAGGAACCAGCTCTTGTGGTGATGCCTCAGAGCGTGGAAGAGGTTCAGAGCATAGTCCGTCTGGCAAACAGGACGAAGACCCCTCTCGTGCCTTTCGTGACAGGCCAGAACGTTGGAGGACTCACAATCCCGCAGACTAGAGGAGCTGTCATTGTGGACCTCAAGCGCATGGACCGCATTGTGGAACTGGACCAGAACGCCATGTACATCGTCGTGGAGCCCGGGATCACATTCGGGCATGTCAGAAGGTACCTCAATGAACATGCACCCAATCTGCGATACACGTATCCGCTCGCACCACCCTATGCGTCCGTGATGTCGAATGCGCTGCTACAGGGCCTATGTGACCTGTCCACTGCACACGGAGCAATGGCCGACTTCATCACGGGTCTTGAGGCGGTATTGCCCACTGGCGAACTGGTCAGAGTCGGCTCGGCCATAATGGGCGATGGCAACTGGTTTGGACGGTATCCGCTTCCCGACCTTGTCGGTCTGTTCAGCGGCTGGCAGGGCATGACAGGAATCGTCACCAAGATAGGACTCAAGCTCTGGCCCCGTCTTCCTGAGACCGAGCACTTCGCGCTACTTACGTTCGGCGAGAAGGCTACCACAGACCTGCTTACCAGGATATGCCAGAGGCAGATCATTGATGACGGTGACTGTATGTCACTGACTCTGCTGAAGATGCTCCTTGGGGTCGAGTATCCGGTGGGGGTCTTCGAAGGCGAGCCCGACTACGCCACTCTTCTGACACTGTCAGCCAATACTCGTACAGAACTCGCGGCGAAGTGCTCAGTCCTAGAGTCAGTTGTACAGGAGGCGAGAGCGGAAGAGCCCCGGCAGACTCTGCTTGCATGGCCCGCAGTGGCAGCCATCATGGGTTCTGACGCCCACTCGTGGATAGACTTCCCTTCTGACGCCTTCAAGATACTGACCGAGTTCGACGGTCTCACATGGGTGGGCACATACATCCATCCGGCGCGGTGGGGAGAGGCACTAGAGGGCGGTCGCAGAATCGTCGAGAAGTATGGGTTCGAATTGATGGCCTTTCTGAAGCCGATGGATGGGATGCACTTTGGCGAGTTCAAGTTCATAATACGATTTCCGAAGGACGAAGACACTGTTCAGCGTGTCAGACGGTGCAATGCAGAGCTGCTCGACCATGCGCTCAGTCTGAAAGCCATCCCCTACAAGACACCCGTCTGGTCTGCCAAGAAGTTGCAACAGGTAGCGGACCCGGGTTTCGTCATGTTGCTACGCAAGGTCAAGGAGGCGCTTGATCCGAATGGTATCATGAACCCTGGGAGGTGGGGGCTATGACGACGAGTCCGTCCGTGATTGACGAGTGGCTTCACAGATGCATTCGGTGTGGTAACTGCAAGTATGTCTTCAGGGACTATTCACCCTCGTGTCCATCAGGAGAGAGGTTCCGCTTCGAGACCTATTTCGCATCAGGTCGGCTGAGACTCGCACAGGCCACCAAGCGGGGGCTGCTGAAGTGGGACGAGTCGCTCATGAGACCCATCTTCGCATGCACTACATGCGGGAACTGTGAAGTCCAGTGTCTTGCCCCTCATAGAGAGCATATCGTCGAGATCATAGAGGAGATGAGGGCAAGCGCAGTGGAGAGGCTCGGGGCGCTTCCGTCTCATGCGCGACTCAGAGACAGCATCGCCAATATGCACAATCCCTACAATGAGACGCACCATGCCCGGTCTCTTCAGGCCCTGCACGCGTTGCCAGACGAGGCGGAGCTTGTGTACTTTGTTGGCTGCACGTCAAACTACCGTGAGACCGTCATTCGGGATGCAACAATCTCGGTCCTGAAGAAGGCGAAGGTCTCGTTCACCGTCGTTGACGAGTTCTGCTGTGGCTCACCACTTCTGCGCACCGGCCAGAGAGACCTTGTTGCCGACCTGGCCTCTCACAACATCGAGCAGTTTGAGGCCGCTGGGGCAAGCAGGGTTGTCACCTCCTGCTCTGGGTGCTACAGGACAATGATGCGGGACTACAGGTCAATGGGCGTGAGACCGAGTCAGAGAGTCTTGCACGCGTCTCAGCTGTTCAACGAGCTGCTTGAGGAGGGTCGCCTAGTGCCGAAGAAGGGCGCCACCATGCTCGACGTGACCTATCATGACCCCTGCCATCTTGGCAGACACATGAAGGTATACGATGAACCCAGAGCCGTCCTGTCAGCATTACCTCTGGAACTCACTGAGATGCCACTCATCAGAGAGAATGCCTTCTGTTGTGGTGCAGGTGGTGGCGTCAGGGCAGCCTTTGGCGAGTGGAGCCTCGATACCGCCCGAAGACGAATCAGTCAGGCAGCATCTACGGGGGCCAGTGCTGTTGTGAGTGCCTGCCCTTTCTGTGTTCGAAATCTGAGAGACGCCGCCAGCGGAAGCACGAGTGTCATGGACCTCTCACAAGTGCTGGACAACATGGTGTGACAGATGACGCTCCAAGTGCCACACAGAGGACATGAGCTATGCCCTCCTGAGGTTGATATGTGATGATGATGCAGCCGCGAGATGGCAGCAGCGCGTCACGAATCGGCAAGTCGGACTACAGTGACGCAGCCAACGATGGGTCCATCAGATGAGCCCACTGTTTGTAACACGCAGCTTGCGCCCGCAGCACCAAGTCCTCCGCCTTCTCCTGACCAAGAGCCTCTGTCAGCTCGTCGAACACCCGGTCCTGAAGGTAGATCAGTGCGAGACGGGTGTCATCCAAGTCCGTCGGACTCATCGTGTCATCGAGCCGGCATCGAGCATGGAGGTCTCCATCAACAGAGATTCTTCCAATCCATGGGTGTGCACGGCTACCAGCCTTCATGGCACGTCGAATGAGTGCCTCCGTTGCTGCCACGCCGAGATACTTTCCGCATGAGATCAAGAGTGACGACACGATACACTCGGTGACAAAGACAAGTATGCGTTCGAAGGACTCCCTCTGCACATACCCCTTGTTCAGGAGAATGCCAAGCTCTCTGAGAGTAGCATCCTTGTCTGCAGGTTCTATGATCTCGATCAGTCGGGCGAGTTCAGACCTTCCATCGGTCATGGAGAGCAGGAGGAGCGTGTCAGGACTCAGATTGGCGGGATTGCCTCTGCCAAGAAGTACGCTTGAGGAGCCTTCTGAGAGTGACAGGAGGTCTTCATCAGAGGGGACGTAGACCATTGAGGCAAGCCGATGCCATACCGCTTGCGATGCACAGTCTGTGACATCGTCAATGTTCATGCCCAGCTCGGCAGACACATCCCCCAAGGTCTTGCCGTCGTCAGCACGGGTCATGAAGTCTACGACTCTCTGAGAGATCTCCTCAGGCGGCAGACACCGCCCCCTCTCGACCCAGTCAGGTCTCTTAAGGAATATTGACCGCTCTGAGACACGGCTGTCAACAAACTCGTGCCGCACAATGCTGTCAAACTCGGTGTATATCCCGCCCTCAATCCCGTCGCAGTCCTTCATGAACGCAAAGTCCTTCTCGAAGCGTTTCACTATGCTCCTGACCCTGCTTCTCAGCTCGCTGGTCACCCGCGAAACTGCAAGGACTCCGACTATCCAGTCGCCGGCCTCAACGAGTAGAGTGGAGTCTGACCCATACTCGGTCTTCCAGGACTTCTGGCTTGACCCGAGAGCCTCTTGCATGAAGGAGAGGATTGCCGAGACGAAGCCAGACAGCACCTGAACATCCATCATGGTGTCTATGAAGGCATGAGAGTACGGAGCAAGTCCGTGTCGAGCGTTGAACAGGAAGAGGATTCTCTCGTTCGATGCATTGTCTGTGGAATCAATGCTTCCGTGCAATCAACCCGCCTCTAACACCTAGTCTTGACTCTCCATTGGTTCTTCCGATGGATGCACTCTTGGCTTGAGCACTCCCCTAAATCAACCTTGCCTCCATGTAGTGGACTCAATACATGGCTCCAGTAGAGGCACACATGCAATGTCACGGCGCGCTTCTTGCCACTAGCATGGAAACCAAGAGCCCAGTGTACACATGTGGGCGACTCAAGGCGAACATTTGAGAGAAGTCAGCACACGCCATGACGGCTAGAATTCAAGAGCATTGTGGATGCTCCTTCTGGGAAACCAGATGCGCAGGAGCTTTCGAGCAGCATCAGTCCCAATCCGAGCCCATCCCATGTGTTCAATCTCATCTATGGCCATCGTGCCGTAGACAAGAGCTGAGATTCCTGCAGAGACCAGATGGCAATCCGGTTCACTCTCTGTGCTCTGAACATCTAGTCTGCCATCGCGCTCCGAGACCTCCAACACGCTCTTGCTGTCCCCACAAGACTCGTCAGTGATGGACATCACAATGCGACCGCTCTGTTCGGCAGGCAGTCCCATGAGAGACCGTTGTGCATCAATCACTCGAACGCACCATGCCTGCCATGTCTTCATCTGCCACTCCGCGTCCGGGAACAAGAGCTCCAAGTGCTCGTTGAGAGGCATATACAGCGACACCTCACGGACCTGTCCTGTATGTTGACCTATGAAGCGAAGTAGAGCATCACGAGCCTCTAGGTCACTCCAGTACATCTCTAGGATCTGCAGCGACTGTTCATCTTCTCCGGGAAGCTCGAGCCGCCTCACGTTAATCCGATACTTGACAATCCCGACGGGACGTCCGTCCCTGCGGGCCACTGCAAGGACAGCGTCCTTCGCACGGTCCTTCCACTCCCAGTCAGAGACAGACGGTGCGTATGCGAATCCGTGGTATCGAGGTATGCAGACCGCCCTGACAAAGTCCATGTACAGCTCTCGTGCGTCTGCCATCGACACACGCTCAATCGTGATTGCTGGATTGGGCCGAATGCTCAGAAGGCTTTGCAGATGATTACCTGAGGTCTTCGCGAACGGACTCGTGTTTGCAGGAACGTAGCCAAACTGACGATAATAGCTTCGCTTGAAGGCAGACAACATGCTGACAGGCATGCATCGCTCATGCATTCTCTCAAACACCACTCTGAACAGCTCTCGGATGTGCCCCCTTCGTCTGTTCTCGGGGTATGAGGCCACAGCAGATATTCCCCCCATGGCCTTTGGGACTCCTCGGATGGACTGCACGAGTGGTCTGAGTGTCACTCCGGAAACCAGTACTTCATCCTCGAATAGCCCGAAGGTCTCATTGCCCTTGAGCCAGCTTGTCCAGTCTTCGCTGGGCGCATCTCTTGTGCCGCCGAAGGCGTACCTGTGTAGCCGGGATACAGACTCCAGATCATCCTCCTCCAAGAGGCGGACAGTGTATTGTGGCATAACTCACGATGGTCACGGACCTCCCTTTAAGACTCGTGAACGCGTCGCAGTTCAAGACTTGGAATGCCTGCCTGACATGAGATTCAAACGCAGAGGCAGAACCTGCACGAAAGGTGCTGCTCGATGAGAATGCGCGCTTGTCCGCAGCCCCGGGAGATGCCCACTTCCGATTGCCACCATCTGGCATGGCCCGCCAAGAGGAGTTGTAGCGGACATGGCCCGATGAATGACAACCAGCTCAGAATCAGTGTTATCATCATGCCGACGACAAGTCCGAGTGTGGCAATATCCCTTGAGATCATACCAAGACCAGTCCGCTCTTCGGAGGGTCATCCATGGGAGCCGTGACCACTCCATGCTCACTTGTGAGTCTTTGCTCTTCTGGCAGTGGCTATGGCTCAAGTGGTCGGTGGCAGCATTAGTCATCAGCCATGGGGCCATATATCGATTGTTTTAAATATCTGGAATATCAGGTGAAATTCATGCGGCCCATGAATGAATCAGACGATGGACAGCCCGGACGAAGTCCGGACTCTTCAGAGAGAAGCGTCTTGAAACGGCTCAGTACGCTGGACAGGTTTCTCCCCCTATGGATCTTTGCAGCGATGGCATTGGGGCTCCTATTAGGATACCTAGTGCCGGGTCTGGCGGAGGCCCTCGACTTTCTCCGGATAGACACGGTGTCACTGCCGATAGCCATTGGTCTTCTGTGGATGATGTATCCTGTGCTTGCAAAGGTGAAGTATGAAGAGCTCGGAAAGCTGAAACGAGAGGGTAGAATGATGGGAGTATCACTGACACTAAACTGGCTTATCGGGCCGTTCCTCATGTTCGGACTTGCATGGCTGTTCTTGGCAGACATGCCAGACTACCGGACTGGAATCGTTCTGGTAGGGCTTGCTCGCTGCATCGCCATGGTACTCATATGGAACATGATGGCAGGAGGATGTGGCGAGTCCTGTGCGGTTCTTGTGGCGCTGAACTCAATCTTTCAGATCATCATGTACAGTCCAGAGGCATGGTTCTTTGTCACATACCTTCCATCGGCACTAGGTCTAGGTGCAGGAGAGATTGTGGAAGTCTCCATCATGGACATTGCTAGGAGTGTGTTCATCTTCCTTGGAATACCACTTATCGCGGGTCTCATTACACGTTACACACTTGTGAGGAGAAGGTCCAAGGAGTGGTATGATACACAGTTTGCACCCAAGCTTGGTCCCTATGCGATAGTGGGTCTGCTATTCACAATAGTCGTGATGTTCTCACTGAAGGGTGATGTCATCCTCACTCTCCCCCTTGACGTACTGCGAATCTCACTTCCTCTCTTCTCCTACTTCGTCATCATGTTCTTCGTCTCGTTCGGCATTGCCTATGCTCTGAAGTTCGCATATGACAAGAACGTCACGCTGTCATTCACCGCGGCCAGTAACAACTTCGAACTGGCCATAGCTGTGGCGATTGGTGTGTTCGGAATAGAGTCAGGACAGGCTCTTGCAGCAGTGGTCGGTCCACTCATTGAGGTGCCAGTCCTCATCACACTGGTCTATGCAGCAATATGGCTTGGCAAACGGCTATACGGCCGACAAGCTGGCGACATGTCAGAGTGCGACGCACCAACAAGCGCTCGCTAGGAGGTGAGGAGAGATACAAGAGAAACCCGTGTTCATAATGTGTGTGTGCACAGGCAAGTGTCCCGGCTTCGAGAAGATGGACATCTGGGACTTTGTGAACGTTGTGAGAATGACACTTCCCGTGCAGTACGGTGTCATTCACCCACAGCTGTGCGAAGCAGATGGGGATCGCTATCTTGAACTCACCCTCAAGCCAGGCACACGCGTCTTCATTGGTGGTTGTGCCCCTGCGATGCAGTACAAGCTGTTTCGCGACGCATTCGCACGAGTGGGCATGGATGCGAAGACCGATCTGGTTCCCATTGATATTCGGGACATGACGACCGAGCAGGCCGTTGAGAAGGTCAGGCAGGAGCTGAAGAAACATGGATACGACGCAGAGTGACTCCGGTCCGGAACCGACGTTCATGGGCGTGCCCAGGGAAAAGATACCGTGGTGGCCCCGTATCGACCAAGACAAGTGCGACGGATGTGCCGGCGAGTATGACTGTTTCAAGTTCTGCCCGCATCGTGTCTATAGGAAGAGGACAGACCCACCCAAGATAGAAGTGGAGAACAGATACAACTGCGTCGTCTTCTGCCAGGCATGCAGGAAGATGTGCCCCAGAGATGCAATATCCTTTCCCGACAAGGCAGAGATTCTACAAGTCATCAAGGCGGCCCGGACCGCTTCTGGAGTGTGAACGGGATGGGAAAGACATACATACTTCCATGTGCTGGTTATGACCGTCCGGGCGGGAAAGTGACACGAGATGTAGCAGAGCTACTCCTGAAGTCGAAACACCCTCATGTCGTGGGGAGTGTTGCTGCACTGGTCAACGAGAGGCCGGGGGAGGTCAAGGACTTCTCGTCATCAAGTGTGATCTGCCTTGATGGGTGCAGCATGAGATGTGCCTCAAAGATAGCGGAGGCTAGGGGTGCTCGAGCAATACAGTCCATTGAGGTGTCAGAGGTTGCTGCTCCTGACGAGGACGACAATCGAAGGGCACAGAGGGTGTTGGAAATGCTGGAGACACTCCTGGAAGGACTCATGAGCGAGTCGAAGCACTCGGTGTCTTTAGGGGCCGTCGCAGACAGAGAGGAGTTCCTGACAGAAAAGGTGGACAAGTTCACGCTGAGAGTGAAGAGCGGACTCTACTACAGCGACAATGACTTCTGGGTAGCAGTAGAGAATGGAAGAGTAAGGGTTGGGGCCTCAGACCTGCTCCAGCAGTCAGTCTCAGACATCTACTATGTCGAACTCGCGGAGTTGGGACACAGGTTCACGCTGGGCGATGACATCGGAAGACTTGAGTCCACAAAGACGATGATTGAGATAATCGCACCTATCTCAGGAGAGATCATCGAGAGGAATGACCAGCTTGAGTCCAGTCCAGAACTAATCAATGAGTCACCCTATGACAAGGGCTGGCTCTACATACTGAGACCTGAGGACATGAGCGAACTCGAACTCCTGAAGGATGCACACGAATACATCCAGCACGCCTCACAGAAGGCCAAGCATGAACTAGGAAAAAGGGAGACAGGACAGTCAAGATGAACACCAAGAAGAAGATAATAGTGCCCTGTAGCGGAATCGGCAAGGGCTTCGGCAGTGTAACCCGCGAAGCGACCGCACTCATTACAGATAGACTTCACCCAGACCGGTACCGCACCGTCTGCCTACCACTCTTCGTGATTGGAGACGAGGAGGCCGTCCGACTTGTCAGGGAGTCAGAGGTCGTCACGATAGACGGATGTCCAAAGAGGTGTGCAACTGTGGGTGTTAGGGAAGCCGGGGGTGCGCCAGTCATGGAGATAATGGTGCCCAAGGTGTTGGCAGAGAACCCCACACACAAACCCGGTAGCGTGCTTGATATCGGGGAAGGTGGAAGACTTCTTGCCAATGATATTGCCGGGAGGATCCTGCAACTGGAGGAGAAAGAGTGATGACATTTAAGCCCAAGGTCGGAATCATCGCATGTAGTGGAGAAGACTGCCCCGGAGGGGTTGTGTCTCGTCAGGCTGCGCTGCAAGTCCTTCACAAACTGAGACCAAACGAGACCGTTACCATATGTCTGCCCCTCTTCCTTGCCGGCAATGAGGACGAGAGGGAATTTGCGCGAGTGTTTCCCACCATAACGATTGACGGCTGCAGCAAGATGTGCGCAGCCATAGCAACAGCAAAGTACAGCAGCGAGCCAGCTGTGAAACTGAATGTCGAGGACCACATGAAAGACCCCTGTTCTTCGCGTTCAGACGCAGACGCTACCAACCAAACCGAGGAGATAGTGACTCGAATCGCAGAGGAGACAGCTTCTGCGGTAGACAGGCTCAGACAAGGCAAGAGATGATCTGATATGGATAAGAAGGTGAAAGTGACAGTGTTTCTTCCCGTTGGAGTATGCGGCTGCAGCCAGACCGGCTTTCTCCAGCGTGTCTACATGGCTGTGCAAAAGCACTCTGACATCGTTGAATACGACGAGGCCTCTGCCGACAGCGAAGCCGCCAAGAAAGCAGGAGTGTCGTATCGCGGTGTGCTTGTAGGAAGCCGCCTGTTGCAGGCGAACCCGACAGTTCAGATGATTGAAGAGGCCATACTGGCAGAAGCAGAACAAATGAGAAAGAGATAGTATGTCAGCAGAACGGACATCCAAGTGGATGGCGGAATTCCATGCAGCATTAGCCAATCCAGTCCGCCTCCAGATTATCGACTATCTCATGGATGGAGAGCGCTGTCAGTGTGACATACTTCCAAAGATCAACATGTCTCAGTCGGTGGTCTCGTCGTATCTGACCCGGCTCGTCAAGGCCGGAGTCCTCAGTGTTCGCCGTGACGGGACACGGAAACTCTACAGCATCAAGAGTCCAGAGGTAAGGGCACTCCTCCAGCAGTCTCGCGCCCTTGCAGAGGTAGAGAATACTCCATAGAGTGCAGTCAGTTCGGACCAGCAGGACATCCAAACGACCGCCCAGGAGATTGCGACCATACTCTAGCATCTTGAACGCAAGGATGCCAAGTGGCAACAGGGGCCGAGTGTCAGTAGCAACTCATCAGACAAGGACGTGCGACCACAAGGTCTACGTCACGGGAGCATTTCATGCGGGCAAGACGACACTAGTACATGCACTAGACCCGGATGCAATCTCAGTCGAGCGAGACCTGCGTGAGGAATGCCGAAGTCAAGGACCGCCAGACTTGTCCAGTATGCCGCCCGCCGATTACGCATCAGAGGCGTAATGGAGGAAGGGAACGGATTAGGTGACGCGCTAGTGCACGACTCAGTAGACCGCTCATCTCTACGCTCCTAGGGCCTCTTGAACACCAGCAAGACAGACAGCCCCTGAGTGTGATCTCCCTCGATTCGGTCTTCAAGCATGAGTGTGGCATCGTACTTGGCTGCTAAGGTGCGTACGATATGGAAACCAACGCCTCCAAAACGTCGCTCTGACAGAAGCAGTCGTTCCTTCTGCGCGTCGTCCAACCCGGGACCATTGTCCGACACTCGCAGCTCGAACTCGGTCCTTGTCTTCTTCCCACGGACCCATACCATCTTGTCCTTCCGGGGATTGTGCCGGACCGCATTCTCAAGGATGTTCCACACGAGCTGGCTCATGGCCCCGTCACCAAGGACCTCGATGTGCTCCGGAACAGTAGCGAGCTTCGGCCTGACGCCATATGCAGCTTCAATGGCCTTCACCTGTGCAGCGATGATAACCCCGAGGTCCGTGGGCTTCAGAGGTTCGTTCCTTGCTTCCTCGACGCTTCTTATCTTCCGGATGAGCTCCAAGCACCTCTGACTTCCGTCACGTATGTACTGCATGGATGACTCAATCACGTCGTAGGGGGAGTCCGGGCTACACAGGTCCACACCGCCCAGAATCAGCTGAAGCTGGTTGCCCACGTCATGCAACAGAAGGTCAAGCAGAAAGGTCGAGCGAGCCTCGGCCTGTTTGAGCCCCGAGATGTCCGAAAAGATCCCGAACGATCCGATGTATCGACCGTCCATGTCAAGCATCGGAGACGCACTGATAAGGACTGGCACCAGACTGCCATTGCGATGGATGAGCGAGGTCTCGTATCGCTCCGTGATTCCTGCGCGCCTGGCCGCTGCCTTCTGTGCTGCTACACTGTCCGTAAAACCATAGATTATGTCCGAGTTTCTCACACCCACGAGTTCCATCGCAGATGAATACCCTACCATCTTGGCTAGTGCATCGTTCGCGTAGATTATGATTCCGTCCTCATTGTCTGCAGCCAGACCGTCCACCATGGTCTCAACGAGGGAGCGGTACCTGTGTTCACTTGCTTTCAAAGCCCGTTCCCTTGCCAGCTCCGCTGTTATGTCGTGCAGGTGGGCAACAGTCTTAATCGCTCCACCCCGAGTCATGGTGACCACGCTCGCTATTCGCACGTCCACGGTGTGGCCGTCCTTGTGAAGAATCTTGAACTCGTATACAGACGGCACCTTCTCGCCGCGTTGTCGTCGGATGTATCTGTCTTGGACAAGCTCGATACTGTCTGGATGAAGGAACTCACGGAAGTCGTGGTGGAGCACCTCATTCCTTGTGCGGCCAAGCATCTCACATAGCCGGTCATTGATGTAGTCGAACCTGAAGTCAGTGCCTACAACCAGAATCCCCACGGGAGAGTGCTCAACGGCGAACTGCAGCAAATCCCTCTGTTCCAGCGCTTTCTCCTCGACAAGCTGTCGTCTGCGCAGGTCGAGAAGGTAGACGACATAGCCGCAGACTGCTCCTTGCTCATGAGTGAGGGCTGCATACGCTTCCACTGGCACCTCGATTCCATCCCGGCGCACTATCCTGATTGACACCGACGTGGAGCTCTGTGCGGTCCTAAGCATCTCGAGACCTCGACGTACAAGCGTACGAAAGTCCTCAGCTACAAGGTCGTCTATGGACACACCCTTCTTGAGTAGTGAAGGATTGCTGCCGAGAATGGCATGGCCCGCCTGGTTCAAGTACACAACGCGTAGATTCAAGTCAAACTCGCAGACCGGGATGTGCATAGTGTCAGCGACGGCGCGTATCAGTCTCCTCTCTAGGAGAGGAAGCCCATCGTCGTTCGTCATTGTGTTCGGCCTGCCAACTATGCTCTTGCTAGGTTTCGCATAGAAACCGAGGGTGAAGCAGAACTGTGTCAACAACCTAAATGTACTTTGGTTGGATGAAGCCAACACTGGAGCCCTCGAAACAAGAGTGGTACATCCATGAGTCCTACGCCACGGACAGAGACCCAGCTGGAGAGGCAGCCACGAGTGACACGGGACAACTGACTTGGTGGACCGGCGCCAAACGACTTGTACCATGCCGCTCCTCAGGCTCGCCCTCAACTCATCTTGCCGGGATGGAGCAGTGCGCCCACAATGAGGTTAGAAAAGAGGTAGGCAAGCAGGACGTACGACCACATGAGACCAGCGAGGATGTTCCATCCTATCAGGAACTCCTCCACTGGGCGTCCAATAACAAGTTCCGCCCCACTCGAAACACAACTCCAGAGTGAGCCAGAGCAAGCCGATATGGACAAGATCCATTAGACCGTACTCCTTCGCATATCGTAACGACATGTAAGCGAAAATGAAGATGTAGCCAATCCTAGTGCTCATCCCTGTCTGGTGAGCAACGAGCGCGCCCCAGACGGGCTCGTATACCAGATTCATCAGAACAAGGAGGTTGAACCCTGAAACCAGCGTTTCGACCAGTCAAACACGGGCAGCGGTGATCAAGAGATGTCGGTTCATGGATTCTCACCCCATGCGCAGGCTTTGCCTTAACGAGTCTGGTTGTTCACGCTCCAGCTCCAGCAATGAACTGGTCACTTCTCTGTACTCATCATCCCGACAAGACACGTCGCATCGCTCATCACCGCAGCTCTCGGGGCGGACACTCATCTAGAGTTGCGCGAACTTAACACTCCTGTCTATGAGACCTCATTGCATGGCACACATCGGTCTCATATCCGACTGGTTGGGCACTCGACATTGTCGAAGACGCGAGAGAACCGGGAGAGAGCATCATCAATGACCTCGTCCGTGTCGGCCATACTGGTGTACATCCGTGAGCCAGCAAGTGTGATAATCCCCTCAGCTGTGTATGCCGCACCCATCTCCTCCATCGCGTGCTTCCTGGCTTTGATCTCTTTCAGCACCGACCGTATCTTCAGGTAGTTCAGCCTCACGAACATCGCCCCCACGGTTTCAAGATGGCATATTGCACCCTGGTTGTATGCGACATAGGGCAACCCCCGGTCCTCAATCATGTCGCTGAGACCCCTTGTGAGACGGTCTCCCGCGCGTCCGGCTTTCTCGCAGGCCTTCGTCCGCTCAATCTCCTGAATGGTGAAGTAGCCGGCCGCAGAGCTGAGAGGATTGGCTGACAGTGTACCTCCGACGTAGGCCCTCTTCTTGCCGCTCTCGATTCCCGCTGCAAGATGTTCCATCAGGTCACGCCTGCCTCCCAGACCACCGGCTCCCGGATAGCCGCCCGCAACGACCTTTCCAAACACTGTGAGGTCTGGCCTGACACCATAGTATCCCTGGGCGCCGCTCAGTCCAATCCTTCCGAAGGTCACCACCTCGTCAAAGATGAGAAGAACATCGTACTGGTCGCACAGCTCGCGGACCTGTCTGTTATAGTCCCGGTCTACTGGACGGGTGCCAGACTCAGGACCGACGGGCTCAACAATCACTGCTGCCGTGCCCCCCTTGAGTCGGTTTCTTGACAGGTTCCTCTTGAGCGCGCCTATGCTGTTTGGATAGACTTCCTGAGTGTGCTTCCTGTAGCTCGATGGAATCCCATGTGCCTCAAAGCCTCGAGTACCGGGGATGTGGAGCCCATAGACCATCTGGTCGCTCCACCCGTGATAGGCGCCGCCCATCTTGATTATCTTCTTCCGCTTCGAAGCCAGGCGAACCACGCGAGCAGCAGCCATCACGGACTCGGTCCCGCTCCCCAGCATCCGGAACATCTCGACCGAGGGCAAGTGCCTGTTGATCTCCTTCGCGAGCTTGAGCTCATACTCGGAGAAGAGGCCCGTCACTGGACCACACTCGCCTATCAGCTTGAGCACCTTTTCACGTACGGGCCCGTAGTTGTGACCGAGGATGACAGGACCGCCGGCCTGAAGGAAATCGATGTACCTGTTTCCGTCCACATCCCACAGGTAGGCCCCATCCGCTCTCTCAATGGCGATGGGGAAAGGAAGATTGAATGCCAGGTTGTGCTGGACGCCTCCGGGAATGAACTGGCGGGCCTGTGCGGCCAACTCCTTCGAACGCTTACAATGAGTCTCGAAGTAGTCCAGGTACTTCGCCATTGCATCGGGCCGGATACCGTGGATGCCGAGCTGCATCAGCCTGTCTATTCTGCGATAGACCTCTGCAGTGTCCGGATAGGTGATGATGCTCGCTTCACTCACGGCAATCACAGTGTCAATATGCGCAAGGACATGAAAAGACTTGTGGAGCAAAGACTAGACACGTAGTGCCGCCTTCATGGACAAGAACTACTCTTGTCTGCGAATGCCTTTTCATCTGGAACATACAGACGAACACTCGAGAGGAAGGTCAAGAGTCCGCGCAGATTCCTCTCTCTGCTGTCACACCGCTCGAACGCAGACTTGGGGTCATGGACTGCGTACTGGTCCCGGCCATGAGGTGAGGAATCCGAACACCCAGTCTGACAGAGACCATCGTTCAGACGCGGGTGGGAGAAGACCGGTGCTTGCGGGAACGATATCACGGTACAGGAGGGACCACGATGAAGGAGATGGAGACCGCAGAGGAGTACAACAGTGCTGGGGGAGTTCAAAAGGGAGAGAGACCACTCGACTACTGGCTATGCGCATCTATGTGACGGGGAAAGTCGAAGGCCTCACCAAGGAGCAAGTCAAGGCGCTAGTAGAGTCCAAGGGATACGAGTTCCATGCATTTGGTCCAAACACCGAGCTGCTAGTCTATGCAGGGAAACCCGGAAGAGCCAAGATTGCCAGAGCCAACAGCCAGGGAATCAGGACGATGAGCTGGGAGGAGTTCGCCACTGTCCTGGAGAGTAGTGGAAACTCTGCCTCGGGAGTGCAAGGGGAGCACGAAACAGGGACGCTGCCGCACCAGAGCAGCGACCGATATGTGGCATTCCCTGTTGAAAAACGGACAAAGAGAACCACTTTCAACGTGCTCAGGTCAAGTGCGTTCGTCTGGATGAACAGCATGGGTCTCTCACGAATCGACCTCGCTCCGGTAGAAGGGATGGCAAACCTAGAACGGCTCTACCTGCAGCACAACAGGCTGACTGAGATTGACCTGTCACCACTCAAAGACTGCAAACGCCTGCAGTGGCTGAACCTATCTGGCAACCTCCTGACCGGTGTCGATTTGCAGCCGCTCTCACTATGCACAGGACTCCGGGTGCTAGAACTGGCACAGAACCGGATGGGTAAGGTCGACCTCTCGCCGCTCTCCCTATGCAGTGAACTGGGAACACTTGTCTTATCGTCAAACCTAATCAGCAGTGCGGACTTGAGCCCGCTCAGGGAGTGCAAGGGACTCAAGCATCTCCATCTCACGAACAACAAACTGACCACTATTGACCTCTCGCCTCTGTCCGATTGCAAGAGCCTGCAAACGCTGTTCATTGACAGCAACAATCTGACCCATGTTGACCTCTCTGGTCTTCAGTCATGTGGGTTTCTTTGCTGTCTCAACCTCTCGCATAACCAGCTAGAAGAAGTAGACCTCAGTCCGCTATCGGGACTGTCCAATCTCTGTTTCCTGAGCATTGATAATGCAGGGATGATAGACGTCGACCTCACACCCATGGTCGAGTCATGGATTGATGAAATGAGAAAATGCAGGGATAGGCCAACGATCAATGTGAGAGAATCAGAGAGATACACCCGCGACATACTTGCCTATCTAGACCTAGACGGATGCCGCCGTCATACACTTCTTGAGATCTCTGACAATACCGTTCTGCTTGTCGACTCGACATACAGGCGGCAGATTGAGAGTGAGGACTTTCCCGAATTACATATCAGAGGAGAAGGAATATCCTGGGTGAGTGGTTCGGAGCTGGCTAGGAGGCTATACAACAGATATGGGTGGACCGGACTGCGGAAGAGACTGGAATTCCTCCCGAGAAAGGCGGCATTGAGTGCGCTCTCAATGAGCGAACTCGCGGGTCTAGATGCATCGGCGGAGGAGGTGATGTCTTGGATTCCGGAGGACATCTCTTTCACCGACGGTCTCTCGCAGGTCCACTCAATAGCAGTCGCGCGGCTTAGACAGCAGTTGGAGGAAAGCAGGGAGACGGAAGGGTTCGACGTTGAGGCGCTGAAGAGTACAGCGGCTGCAGTCCTGATTCCTCGAATCTTGGAGATAAGGGCGAGTGAGATTCGGTCTCTGACGCTGCGACTCGACGAGCGGGGAGAAGTGGACCTTCAGGACCTCTTGAAGACACACTATGGTCGTCGACTGGCACAGGAGTTAGGACTCTACCAGAAGACTGACATGACAGGACTCCAGAAGATACTGGACGCTTTCGCCCAGATTGGTCTTCGCATTGCAGTTCAGCACGAGCGGAGTCCAGACAAGGAGCCAGAATCATCAAGGTGATTGCGGGATGAAGATACGTACGGACTTTGTAACCAACAGCAGTAGTGCGATCTACATAGTAGAGAACAAGGGCCCATATACACTCACCATGCTGGACCTGCTAGAGGACGCTGCAGCAGGACCATGGGCGTATCTGGATTGGCCATACAAGGACGACTGGCCGCCTGATGTTGAGGTCCCTCCTCCTCCTAAAGACCCTGAATTACTCCAGCAGTTCCGGGAAGCCGTTGCCCGATTGGAGACGTTCCCGCCACATGTCAAAGTCGAGGTCGCAATCACGTACAGCGACGAGGGACCAATCTATTGTCCGCAAGGGCTTCGAAGTTTCAGTGGAAGGTTCAGGATCTGGGACATCACATAAGCCTGCAGGAGGGGAGTCGAAGTGGAGGTCCTCAAGACCGATGAACTGTGTGGGGTGAGAGCTCCTGGATACAACTACATCTTCAGGAAGAGCGACGGCCGCGCCATTCGCTGGGGCAGCACCATGCAAGAAGACCCATTCTGGGCACCGGTCCCGGAGCTGGCGGACATCTCTATCTCCAACCGGTGCTCAAACGGGTGTTCATTCTGCTATCGCGACTCGCGCCCTGACGGCTCTCTGATGACCAAGGAGGACTTCGGGTTCGTACTGAGTCAGATACCCGCGACCTTCCAGGTGGCGCTGGGCGGAGGAGAGCCGACTGAACACCCCGACTTCATCGAGTTCCTGAAGATGTCCCACGAGGCAGGCAAGGTACCCAACTACACGACCAACGGCACGAGGCTCACCCGAGAGATAGTCGAGGCGACCAAGAGGTACTGTGGAGCATCGGCGGTCAGCTGGTCTCCAACAGCGTTTGACGCGGTAGATGAGTTCGTCAGGGCTGGCGTCAAGACCAACATTCACTTTGTTGTGTCGGTCTCAACAATCGGAGAGGCCATCAGACTCCTTCAGAGCCCCGAAGAGCTGAGGCATCACGGGGTCAACGCAATTGTCTTCCTTCTCCACAAGGCAGTCGGTCGAGGGAAGCCAAAGGACACGCCCACAGTCGAACAGATGAGACCTTTGATGGTTGAGGCGTTCTCTGGTGAGGCACCGGTAGCCTTTGATGTGTGCTCAGTCCCACACATCGCAGCAGCTGAGAAGAGGGGTGAGGTCAAGGTCGACTGGCATCTGCTTGACTACTGCGATGGGGCTCGCTTCACTGTCTATGTCGACGAGGCCCTGAACGTGTCGCCCTGTTCGTTCGTCAAGACAAGCCGCTTCACAGAGAACCTGAGAGACAGGCCCATGAGCAAGATATGGGTCGGTCCGAAGTTCGAGGAGTTCCGCAGGTTGCTCAGGCAGGAACCGCTGGTCTGCCATGCATTGAGTCATGCCAAAGAGCAGGATGGAGCGAGGGTTACTGAGTAACGATCCGATCATGGGCACGGACACAAGTTCGTTCGCTCGTTCGTTCGCTGGGGAGGTGTCGGAATGCTGCGTAATGGTTACTTCTTGAGCGTGAGATAGCGCGGCACATCTTCAGGCAACCTCTGTGGACATCGCCATGTCACTGCAGGCAGAAGGCCACTCCAGCATGGCTCGCTTGTGGGTATGCACGGGCGCTTCTCAGAGCAGTCAGCATCAGCATGGCGAGGGGGCAGTCCGTGTGATGATGGCCGGTAAGTCGGAGAAGGCAGAAACAAGAGCGAGAC
>JACAEL010000039.1 GCA_013388835.1 Candidatus Thorarchaeota archaeon
CAAACAAGGAGGGCGCCAGCACTCCTCCCGAAACGCGCCCGCCGACCACGAATGATGACGAGAACAGCTTGCCAAACATGAGTACCAGGAGCGCTGTGATGGGCACTGGAGAAGACACCACCGTCATGATCACATGGTCCCCAAGACCAGCAACAGTCAGAGAGGAGTCCAGCAAGAGACCCGTGAGAAGAATCACTATACAGGCGAGCCCAGACCCAACCACCGGGTCAAGCGAGTCGGGAAGATGCGCCCGGAACACATTGCGCGTGCTCATCAAGGTGACTGCGAACAGTACTGAGGTCAGACCTGCACAGACTCCTAGGACCACAATCAGCGGCACCAGACTCAGCTCGAACGCGAGGCTCGTCTCGATCTGCAAGAATGGCTCAAGCCCAAGTATCCATGTGTAGACAAGATATGCTGTGATGGAAGACACGACTGCAGGTACGAAGTAGCCAAGTCTGGCATCTCTCTTGTACGGTGCTTCAGTTGCAAATAGAGCACCTCCCAGTGGTGCCTTGTAGATTCCAGCGGTGCATCCTGCCGAGCCCATCATGAGGAAGACTCGGAGATGTGCCGGGTCCTTGAATCCAAGCTTGCGGCCCACAAAGTTGCCAAGAGCTGCTCCTATCAGGACTGCCGGTCCTTCACGTCCCACGGGATTGCCCGTCCCTATCGAGACAGAAGTTGCAACCATCTTTGTGATGGCCGTTCGGTCTTTCAAGTCCGCGGGACTGTGAGTCATCTCTATGGCTTTGGATATCCCACTGCCATCTATCTCCCTGAAGCCGAAGTAGATGAGCGCACCCGAAAACGCGCCACCCATGAGCGGACTCACAAAGGGTGGAAGTACTGAGAACAGAGCAATGCTCCCCATTATCATCAGGTTGAAGGCCACCATGAAGAGACCGCATATGACACCAATCAGAATCGCTGCTGGGATGTATAGTCTGTAGAACTCGTAGAAATGTGAAGTGTGGAAGAGTTCTCGAAGTGGTCGGATGGGCTCTCTTTCAGAACGGCTCTTATGGCGGGCATTCAATTGAAGTCACACTCTCCACAGCATAGAGACGTCGTCTTTTAACGGATTCTCAAACATCCGGTACAATCAGAACATGAGTCGGCTTGGCCCATGAACATGTGCTGTGGGTCGAAGAGGGAGGACCCCAATTCAGAGGAGGTCCGATGCTCAACTGAGGCAATCACGACTGCGATGATGACAGTGAGGGCGATACTGGCCGATGCTGAGCAAGCTCTCAACTGGGCTTCAGCCCATCATGCCCACGAGTTCGGCTGGGTGAGCTCACACAAGAGTGATGACTTACCTGGGAATCTTGATCACGAGCACGGCACAGTCTGCATCACGAACCACTCGTTCCGTGGTACTTCCGACGGAACCCCGGTCCTCTCCGCTGGCACCCCGCGAGCCGATTATTATCACGTCCACTCGCCTCTCTCGTGCTAGTTGTACGATGCGCTGTGGAGGCGAGCCCTGGTCCAGTATCAGCTCGATGTCTAGCCGGTATTCTGCCGCTGCGGCCCGGTAGTTCTCAAGCAGATTCTTTCCATTCTCCATGTACTGCCTCAGTACAAGCAAACTGTCTGTTGAGGACATCTTGGCAATCTGCTGTACCGCACCAACATTGATGATATGGACGATTAGGAGTTTCCCTTTAGTTATGTGAGCAAGCTCGAACGCAACTGATGCGGCCCTTCCGGAGTCCCTGCTCCCATCGACAGGCAGCATGATGACCTTCGTCCGGGCGATCAGTGCCTTCGGAGCCTGAAACAGTATGTCCTCAGTCATGAGAAACCTCCGGTAGGAACAATGGCTCTTGTCCCTAAAGAATATTGACATCACTGAGCACCAATGTTTATCTCTGGATTGTTCTTGACAATGCCAATCCTCATGGGAGTGGATTGAGCTGACGAATCAGGACCTGTATGAGTATCACAAGAAGGGTGAGTATCCAAGTCACACAAAGGCGACTCTGGCGTTGCTTGTCGTCTTTGGGACTTTCATTGCAGTCGGTGTCTATGCACTCATGGACCTCTGGTCACATTGGGGCGGGATAATCCTGTCCTGGCTGCAGAGCTTTGGTCTTCCACAGTGGCTGACTACTAACATGCTCGGCATTGGAATTGTCGTGGGTGGGCTCCTCGTCTTCAGTCTTCTCATGGCCATCGGTGCGGCCTATGTTGCGAAGAGAATGGGCGGGACTCTGATCTACCTGGGTGCGGCATTCATGAACGTCATGACGTGGCTGGTAGTCCTCCTGTTTCTCTTCCTCAACGGATGGAACCTATCCCTTCTTATGGCTTCATGGGGAATGATGATTCCGGGTCTGTTCACCCTGTTCATGACACTGTTGCTCTTCACAGTGTTTCGCGACAGGGTGAGGAGAGCAGGAGAGATAATCAAGCTGACAGGACAGGTCTGTCTTGATGAGAAAGGCGTCTTTGTACCGCCGCTCTTCACAATGGTCTTCACGCTAATCTCAGCAGTACTCTTTGGTGGCATCATCCTATGGATTGTCCCATGGGATGTGATTGTCGGAACAGACCCCTGGACGCTGAACACAGCAGTGCCATTTGGTCTGGGTCTTCTGCTCTATCTGTTCACCACGATATTTCTCTACAACGCGGCCTATGCAACTTCATCCAGTATGGTCTACATATACATGAGAGGCAGAGACCCCTCGCTAAGAGATGGAATACGAGGAGCGATGGGTGTAGTCGGAGGACTGGCCGCACTGGCGATGATGAGTGTAGTCGTTGTCATAGTCAGGATGGTGCTAGAACGACTTGGCAGACAGGCAGGCGGCGCCACAGGAGCAGCTGTGGGAAGGGTTGCTGGCGGAATCGTGGCATGGGTATGGATGCTCATCAACTACTTCACCATCCCGGCAATGGTCGCAGAACAGACGGGTGCCCGAGCGTCAATCAAGAGAAGCGCGGGATTGGTGAGAAAGAACTTTGTGGATGTGATGATAAAGGAGACAGCGGTCAGATGGGCATTCGGTGTCCTTGCGGGCATCTTCCTGATTGCCTTCGCTGTTGGTGGAGCTGCGATTGGCTGGTTCCTGACCGGCGACATCTTTGTCACGGTCGTGGTCGCAATCGTGTTCACAATCTTCGCAGGCATTCCAAGTTCACTTGTCCTCAGGACCTTCGATATTGTGTATGTCACACTCCTCTATGTGTTCATAAGAAAGCAGGAGGGTGAGATCAGCGGCAAGACCGCGATATCTGGACCCATGGAGGACGAACTTCAGTCCGCCTACCGTGCTGCGAAGAAGTCACAGTGAGTGAAACACAGGGGCGGTCTCTGACTGCCCCCTTTGCATCATCTCATCACGATTCTGCATCACAGAAAGGTTTCTGAGAGCAGGTGCCCGGAAGTTGTTCGGGCTTGGATGCACAGTGCGTCGCGCCCTGTGCCAACGTGCGGAAACCGGAACGCAGAGGTCGACCTGACTCCAACTGACCTCTAGGAGTAATCACACTGCCGTCCAACGGGACCGACAATCCTCCTGTGTCCAGCTCAATCCAATTGACAATGAATGGTCTAGGAATGTTCAGGCTGAGACTGACGATTTGCTCTTTCAATTGCAACCATTATCTCATCGACGCTCTCCTGAGACAGAATCGCCCTGATGGCATTGAGTTCATCCATGTTCCTAATGATGGAGCCAACGCGGTTCATTGGATTCCCACTCCTTCCAATCGGGTTGACCTCAAGAACCAGACAGGCAGGTTCATCCCTTGATTGAGGGATTCTTCTGATGAATACTCCATCAATACTGGTCTTTACGCGCTCAAATCGTCGTCCGTGCTTGAGCATGTCTTTCAGTGACTCGTCCATATGCGTCGCCTAGCACCATGCAGGAGATACGTACGACACTAGGACACTCTTCTATTCTTTGGTGAAGTGAGTCCAATGCCCATGTGGAAAATCAAGAGATCGGGACTCCGCTGTCACATTGTTGTGAACCAGCCTCTATCGTAGTTGTGCATCTTGCAGATGTATGACCAGCACAGCGTTCGCGGGAATCCTACATCATCAGAGATCCCGCTGCGAGAATCCATACCTCTATGACACACGCCACGAATGTACCAAGGTATATCCGCCCCGTTTTCAGATAGAATGCAGTCATGATGAAGAACAGGCCTGCGAAGACTGGTAGGATGGCCATCAGGAATATCCCATAGAGTCCGAACAGACCGGCAAAGTCCATCAGAGGAGGGGTCCCTAACAGCACCATTGGCGCATACTGCAGCAGCATCACTACCGCCAGGCCACTCTCCATAGCGATGACATTCCGTGCCCACCACACGAGCTGGGTCTTCCAAGGCGTGCTTAGCTCAGGTTGGCGCAGCACCCCGAAGAGGATGAGTCCACCGTTGTAGAGAAAGAAAGGTAGTACTGGCAGTAGATACAGGAAGAACTGCACAAGTCTTGTCGGTGTGAGCATCTTTAGCTGCGGCCACATGTACCTGAACTCGACACCCAAGTAGGACTGGGAGAGGCATACCACCAAGTAGAGATAGGCGAAGAGAATACCGGCAAGAAGCACCGTCCTCCTAAGGACCTCGTTCCTCTCCGGGCTCTCTTTCTCAAGGGCGCCCAGTTCGGTCATAGTAACGCCTTGTCTTGCCCTCGCCTCTCGGAACCATCTCCTGAAGAGGAGACTTGCAACGACCGCATTCGTAAGCAACCAGAGAAGCGCTCCATTGCCTGTGACGAGTCTGAAGACAGGAAGGAACGAACCTACCACTATGCCAAGAATCATCCCCACCATGGGAACAGCAAGGAATGTGAGCCCACCGACTGCCGCATTCAAGCTCGCGAACTTCCACCAAGCGAGACCTCTGTTGGCGACACGTTGTGGAAGTGGTGTGGAAACGGTCTTGAAGTAGGGGGTCTCGACCAGCATGAAACCCAGAGGTACCACAGACAGAACACCAACTATCAACGAGAAGAGTGTTGCACCTTCTTTCAGCATGTATGTCTGTGTCGAGATGTGGGACCTGCTCCACGCCTCAGACTCCGACTGCTCAGCAAGTGCCTGAAGCATCCAGGCACAGGTCTCAGCAATCCCTTTCGCATTCCAGGTGGCACCTGGATGAGTACAGTAGCAGAGAGCGTACCTGTGTGCTGTACCTGCTACAAAGTCCCCGTACGTGTGATCGACCTGACCTACCACTCCCGGAGCCAAGCCTGCATTCTGAGCTATCTGAGCCAGACCTCTGGCAAGAAAGCTGGCTCGGTCGCCCTTGTAGAACAGCTCCTCGTATAGAGGCCAGACGTTGAGATAGTTGTGCATGTAGTTGTGCTCTGTCAGATTGTCAGGACCGCCTGCCTGTATCACCACAGCCCGATGGTCCGGATTCGTCTCAGCCAGCACACGTGCCACCATGGCGCCCATTGAGTGTCCCACCAGACCGGTCCGAGTGGCATCAACAAAGGCAAGGCTCTTCAGGTACTGGTAGGAGGCGTTCGCGCCGAGAGTAGTCACACCGCCGAGGTACGCCTGCATAAGAGGACTTCCCGACTCCGAGTCGCCGTGTCCGGTCTGGTCAAGTGCCAGTGTCACGAAACCCCTTCGCGCAAGCTCAAGGGCTGCAGGGCCTTCGGTGTCCTTGTCGTTGTTCATGCCATGAAGAAGTAGGACCGCAGGTGCGGGACTTGTCGCGGTGGCGGCAAGAGGACGATATAGCCTCCCTGTGACACCCAGACCATTCTCATCGACTATTGTCACACTCTTCACTTCAATCCGCCCAAAGTCGGTCTGGACAAAGAACGCAGTGAGGGAAGAGGCAAGCATGAAGAACAGACACAGGACGAACACCTGTTGCACTCGGCTCAAGCGTCTCAGGCGATTCACAACGACAACCCGATGCCGTATTGCGTACACCGGGATATATTCCCTCTGCATGGGCGCAGTCACCCGTGTCGAAACTGCAGCGAACGAAATCATCGGTGAATCCTTGTAGGTCCGAAGAGCCCAGTATCAGCGGAGCTCATTCTGCATCCGGGAGTCTCTAGTCCGACAGATTAAAGGCAGCACGTACCTTGCCTATAGTGGGTGCCCATTACGGACGCAAGGGAAGCCGCAAGGAATGCCATTGAATCAGTGCTGGAGGCACGACAGGGCGAGTCCCTGCTTGTTGTATGCGATGATGTCAGAAGAGATGTCGGTCAGGTCTTTGCCGAAGGGGCCATGGACATTGGTCTCTGGACACGACTGCTTCTGCTAGAGTCGGGCGAGCGTGTTGTGAGGAGTGAAGTGCCGGCACAGTTGATGGAGATTGTCAACTCGGTTCACTCCCCGGACATCTATATCAATCTGCTTCGAGGTCCCGCAGACGAGACCCCATTCAGAGTCAAGATAATCAAACTTGAGACGAGGAAAGGTCGGTCAAGGCTTGGCCACTGCCCGGGGATAACAATGGACATGCTCACAGACGGCGCTCTGGCAATGTCAAAAGAGGAACATTCTGTGATGCAGAATCATGCAAGGTCGTTGCTAGCCAAACTTCAAGACGTCGAAAGAGTGCATCTCACCGCTCCCGGAGGCAGCGACTTCACGGTTGGGGTAAGCGGTAGGACTTGGTTCTCAGACACTTATGTGGACTGGAAGACCATGAAGTGGATGAACCTACCGACAGGTGAGGTGCTCGTTGGTCCTGTGGAGAACTCCATGGAAGGCGTGGTTGTCTGCGACTTGGCTGTCGGTGGTATTGGACCGCTGAGCAAGCCCATGCGTCTGGATGTGCGACACGGACGTGTCGTGAGTGTGGCATGTGACGACAGGGATGCACTCAGAGTGGTAGAACAGACACAGGCGACTGACGAGATGGCCAAGCACATCGGCGAGTTCGCAATCGGACTCAACCCGAAGGCAAGACTGGTCAAGGAGTTCCTTGAGGCAGAGAAGGTCAGGGCAGTCCATGTGGCGTTCGGCAACAACACGGACTATCCGGGTGTAGTCGCAAACAACTCTGCGACCCATCAGGACTTCCTCATCAATCGGCCCACTGTCACTGTTGTCTACGGCAACGGCACAGAGCAGGTCATAATGAGGGATGGCGCTCTCACACTCTAGCTAAGTCAGAGTCAGTAGGATGCAGAGTCCCGTCGAGTTCATAGCATGTCAATCAACTGTTGACAGTCAACGTGCCAGTGGTCTTGTGCACACCGACTCAGTACATTGGACCATTGATATCGCCCTTACGACCGTGCACCTGCACTGATCAGTCATGCGAGTAGATGCGCAGTATCAGACACAACCATATGGAGCGCATCCTTCGCGCTATGGCCTACGAATTGTCGCCTGAATCGAGGCTCGCTGAGATAGCAGCGTGTGTACTCGCACATCATGTACGACATTCTTTTTACACGGATGCATGATACCGATAACAGTGATATAGCATGCCAAGGAAAAAGAACAGTTCTAGCAAGACTGCAGTGATACTCCTGCTCATTGTAGTGGGAGGCCTGGTAGTCGTTGCGTGGCACGACGGACTCATAGGAGCCACGAGCATCGAGAGCATCACCGATGGCAAGATCCAAAACGGTGCAGTGGTGACCATCAGGGGAAGGTTGGTCTCAAGATTGGGGACGCTCCATGCTGTGCAGAGCCTGAATAGTGATAGGGGATTGGTATTCATATGGAGTGGAGACTCACCAGCAATTGACTCAATAGTGGTAGTACACGGAAAGGTCACCTCGATTTGGACCCTTGGGAATGTCACCTCTCTCGAGAAAGTGTGGGTCTTTGCCTAGCCTGGGAGAGTATTGGTGTTCATGCGAACACCTCTGATATCTCCCTGCGTCAAGAGCGAAGGTCACATCGCCATCTCAATGACTGCGCGCAGGAGCAGACTTGACTCCATGGTGATAATGGCTGGTCACGCAGCAGATGAGCCCGCCAGCTCAACCACCACCGACACAGTGTTGCATTACACAGGTTAACTCACTCGCTGTAGCTCCAGTGGAGGTGGAACTTGGTAGACACACCGTGTAAGTGGTTGACCCCAAGGCATTCAGTCCGGTATACGCGTCTATGCGCAGGAGTTGCCAGTAGGAGGTTAACTTCATAAGGTTTCGCGTCAATATGAGCCTGTGGATAGAACGCGAATGGCAACGAACTCACCACTCAGGTTTCCGACGAAGCAGCAGGCCATCATATGGCTACGGCGGAGGCAGAGCGTTGCACCGTCCAAGATAGCCTTGGACATGGGGGTGACAAGACCATTCGTGAGTAAGGCAACAAGGACTGCTGAGAAGCGAATAGAGAGACTGATTCTGCACGCCGCGTCAGTCAACCGAATCGGTATTGAGAAGATCAGCGCGTCGCACGGGTTCGCCTTGGGCTTCTGTCCAGCATATGGTTCAGAGACCTACATAACGTTCTCACCCAGATTCGGAGTGCAGGTATGGTACAATCACGTCGGGCACTGCGGGACATGCGAGGAGTCTTCGAAGTGCAGGGCCGTACTCTCGGACCTGGCTGCAGACTGGCAGATTCCGTTCCCTGAGACCATGCCACCTACAGAGATTGCAGCAGGACTGTTCAACACGATAATGAGGCGACTCAGATGGAGATAGACATCAATGACCTGAACACGGTCACCGTGAAGAACGCATGCAGAATGCGACCCGCCCGGGGAGGGTATGCCTCCGGCTGGAGAGGAATCCTCGAGTATCGACTCGCGCACCGTTCACCGACCAGAAGAATGAAGAGCGCGGCAAAACTCGCACTCGGTGGACTGTTGGCGGGAGCATGGATACTCAGTTTCCTGACATCACCTGAGAGCGACAGGCTTGCGAGATTCGCGGTCGTCACGTTACTAGTGGGGGGCACAGGAGTACTAGCACTTCTTGCGTATTGCCTCGGGAAGACTCAGTACGTCGGGTCCAGTGCAAGCATGAGGAGCGTCCGGCCGCATCCTGACGGCAAGGGGAGTCTCGTGTCATCGTATGGATACGACTACTCGTACAATCCCGGAATCCGCGTGTCATCTGCGGGTCCACTCCCAGTAGGTGGCAGGATCGAACGCAGGCGGAACGAGACATTCAAGCAACACCGAGTGTAGGCATTATCAGAGCCGACAAGGGGGAACATGGTCAGGCTTGTCGCTGTTTCACATGTACACTCGCGGCGCGTCCACTCGTGAATGACACTGCCAACCGGACATCTGTTCGTACACCGATAATGCTCTCGTCATACGTGTGTAATACTCAGCGCTGCAACAACCATCACTTCACCCCATAGAGGTATTGCCAACAGAATGATTTAATTGGGGAGAAGCATCAGTGACAGACTGTCAAACCGTCATATGAAGGATGCAAGGCATATGGTCATAGATCGCGAGGGAGCCACATCTGCAATAATACTGCACTTCGGCGCGGGTAAGCCCGTTGAGTTTCCTGCTGAGTTTGTCGCGGAGATTGGGGAGAAGGCTGCGCTCACCGTTCTCCACCACAAGGACAGAGTCGTGAAGCTGTTTCCTGTCGAGTCCGAGAACATCTATCTCCTCAGGATAGAGATAAGCGACCTGTCAAGGAACTTTCTCAAGCAGCTGAACTTCGCGTTTAATGACGCCAAGCTGTCAGACATAATATTCACGACTGGAGTATGTCTCAGGGGCGAGAAGTGCTACTACGAGTGCTATTTCGTTCCGGACCAGCTTGTGGTGTCCACCAGCGAACTTGAAGACAGCCTCCGCAAGATACCCGGGGTTGCCAAGGTCGTCCTGAGGAAAGTGGTCTGATCAATCAACGCATATGTCCAGCTGATCTCAGGTATCCAGAAGACCACACAGCTCCAGAAGCACACTATGTGCTTCATTGCATACCCCTAGTCAGTCCTCTACTGGGCACCCAGATGCATGACATGATAATCACTGCAGAGTACCACACCGTTGTGCTAGACACGCTGATGTTTGAGGGGATCTGCCGCATTCTTCAGGTCACTCAGTACCAGCTGAGTTCACTTGTCCATTTCAGCACATGGTCTTAGATGGCAGACCAACAATCCTGTCGATGAGCCAAGGCATCCTCTCCCACCGCGCTCAGTCCCCACTAAGGCCGAGATAGTACTTCTGAGCGCTGGACTTCTTCGAAGGCCTCACGACATTTCATAGTCCCCCCCGAACGGTAGACTCGTCATAATGCTGCTGATTGGCCGGGATATACTCCGCGAGAAAGGCCTGCACTATCTCATTCTCGTCACGCCTGAGGTCATACTCTGCAAAGTAGTCCAGTAGGTTGTGGATGTCCCTCTTGAGAATAATCTCAATCCTGCGCATGTCACAGTGTGTGTCCACAGCCTCACCTTGGGGCAGGTCGATTATCCACGGCTTGTGCTGCCACCAGAGGACGTTGTATGCGCTGAGGTCCCCATGGACGTAGTGTACATCCCGATAGATCCTCAGGTAGTCGTCCAGAATCTGGCCCAGCACCACCTCCGGGTCGTCCAAGGTGGTGTTTCTCAGCTGAGGCGCGGGCGACCGTCCATCACCGAGAAACCTCATGGTGAGGTAGTTGCCTACTCGACTGATGGGGGTGGGGACTCTTATGCCTGCCCTAAAGCACCTCGCTAGGAGGTCGTACTCAGCCACCGCAAGACTCTCAATCATGTCAAGAGTGCAGTATGTCCGTTTTGTAGACGCGGCTGTCTGAAAGCCACTCTTCTTAGACATCTTGTGTGAGCTGCGGTAGAGCCTGTATACCTTGAGGACGATGGGGTGCCCGTTCCATTCCGCAAGGAAGATGGAGGCCTCCTTGCCTGCGCTCATCTGATACAGCACATCGGTCGCCAGCCCATGTTCGATGGCCTCTGCTCGTACCTCCTCAAAGACAATCTCACGGATTGTGGCCTTCCCTGTTGCTGACTCTTCCTTCAGTCGATCCCTCTTCCGAGAGAGAGCTGAGCTCTTCATCGGATTGTATTTGTCAACACGACTCATCTCCAAGACACCTCCTGGAGCGAGCAGTAGCTACCTGTCTGTGATACCCTATACAACTCTGTGATACACCTTCGGTGTTCAGACTACCACGCGCTGCGATGTCAAGGAGCTCATATCATACCAGAACTGGAATACGTTGATGCACCAGTGCAGTTGCCAAGCAAGTGCAGGCACCAGGCGCGTGGGACAGGTGGTCACACAAGAAGCGAGAAGGCCGCTAGGCGCAGCCAGCCACAGAGGTGCACTCAGTGTCCAGTGGAGAAACAGTCACCATGTTCATCATATACAGAGATACACCTCCTGTCATGTGGAAGACACCTCCGTGGCTTCGCATATATGCGTTTGCCCAGGTACGGTTTCGCATACACTTCAAGGTCAGATGAGACTTTAGCGTGCGCAGCAGTACTCCACATATGTGTCAATCTGAAGAACGCGCGATGTCTGTCGCCAATCTGGCAGATTGTTCATCAGGTTCTCGCGGGGGCATCCCATTCAAGTCGTGTGCAGCAGTCATACTTGGAGCCTGCAGAGAAGATATCTGGTGGCCGGACCCGAACAGAAATGCACGCACAGAGAGTCGGCCCAAGTACCAGTCTCAGTGATGCATCGATGAGTAACGACGTTTCATGCAGCGGAACCATGGAGTTGCTGTATTTATACGTGTCAAGGGGAGTCATATCATGTCAGGCAAGTGTTCAGTATGTAGGAAGAAACATACATGACATCCAGCGCAAGTTCTGGCCACATCGCGCAATACAGGTGTAAGATGTGCAGTGCACCGTACCCGTTGGGTGCTGATGACGTTGTGGCCACTTGTCCATATTGCGGTCACACATTCAGGGTTGACGGAGAAACCATTGAGAAGCACCTACTGATTCCCAATCAGCTCAGCGTAGACAAGGCGCGTCAGACCATCAGACAGTGGCTAGAGGAATCCGCGTCTCGACTTGTAGGCAGGCGCTTCATTGAATCAGTACAGCTAGCAGACCCAGTACTCGAGTGGATTCCATTCTATCGTGTCAACGCGGAGTGTCATGTTCACTACGTGGGCGCGAAAAAGACAGGAAGCGGAGACTCTAGTCGTTGGAATCGAGTTGAAGAAACGTCCAATATGGTTGAGAACGAGTGGGTGCTTGCCAGGCGCCATGCGGCCAGTTTCGGCATGGCGGAGTTCGTCCGCACACTGAGTGATGCGAGGACAATGCCCTTTGATATCAAGACAGTGTCCGGTGGCACGGTCCTCAACTCTGAGATGACCGATAAGGACGCACGGTCCAGAGCACGACAACTGAAGGCGGATAGAGACCGAGAGGAGATCACAGAGAACCTTGACAAGCTACTAGACTACGACCTTGACATGAAGGTCCTCGAAACCAGCTATGTGCATGTTCCCTACTGGCTCTGCCAATACGAGCACAACAACGGCACTTTCAGGGTGGGTGTCTCAGGAGTCACAGGGAGTGTCTTTCTGGGAGAGATTCCTGTGACAAGAAGGTATAGAGTCAAGAAATGGTTCCACAGCATCCTGCTACTCTTGTCCTCGGCTGTGTCGCTACAGGCAACGCCTTATCTCACCTATCTCATTCTGATGAGTGACACAGAAGACAATGGTGAAGGAATTATACTGCCCTTCATTCTCCTTGCAGTGGGTGTTGTCCTCTGGGCTGGCGCCTACTTGACGTTGGGCAAGGCTCTGGGCTATGAGATACGTGTGACTGCAGAAGGCAAGGAGCTCGATGAGAGCACCTCATTACGGTCCTTGTTGACAAGAGTATGGAGGAGAATCCCATGAGCGACTTCCGTTGTCCGAGCTGCAGTGGTCCCATCAGAATGGAAGAGAACAGCAGCACGGTTGTCTGTCCCTATTGCAGCACCACCGTCCAGGTGAAGACCGGGGAGAGAATAAAGGAGAGCTACGTGATGCGACTTCAGTTCGGCCGCGAAGATGCATCCGAGAGGATGCTCGCATGGACGGCGAAACAGCTCGGTGCTCCAAGGGACTTGATAAAGAACGGGGAGGTCAAGAAAGCAGAACTTGTCTTCTGGCCGTTCTGGGTGGTGGAGGTGGAGGCCAACGGCTCCTACGAGGGTACTCAGAAGAAGATCGGGATTGGTGATTCGACGGGCCCGAGGACTTGGGACTCGGTCAAGGAGTCGAGGACCATATCTACTGAACAGGACATACTCGTCCCCGCTTCGACTCGGTTTCCCAAGCAGCTGGGCAACTACGTGATTCCGACCAAGCGCAAAGAGTTCTTCCAATACGACTTGGTTCGTGAGGCAGGAGGCACCACAAGACCGATTGTTGTCGACCAAGAGAGTGCACTACGAACAGCCACTGCCAAAATGCATGCGTTGGTGAAGGCTGAGGCGCTCAAGGAACTGGACAGAGTCGAGCGCATCGACATAACCACCCGAGTACCGGCGGTCTTTCTAGTTCATGTGCCCATCTGGCACATCACATACAGATACAGGGTCAGACGCTACAAGGCCTTGGTGGGGGGCGCCGCAGGGACAGTCATATACGCGGAGTACCCGAGAAGGATTGCATTCAGGGCAATGCTCATGATGAGCGGTCTTCTCCACCTTGCCATTGGCGGAGGCTTGGGTCTGGTACTCGTCTACGTCGGTCTCGCGTATTCAGATGGCATCTTCCCCACCATTGTGGGCATCGTCTGGGGACTTGGAATGATTGCCTTTGCTCTAAGGTTCCTCTCTGCGGCTCTTGATATAACGCGTGGGGAGGAAATGGTGTCGTAGACTGGATTGGCCTGCAGTCATCAAAGGCCACGCAGGACAAACTCAGAGCAGACTGAAGAGTGAACGGACACACATGAAAGCCGTGCGTCGAAAGGGCGTCAGTGCGCGACCTGACCAACAGAAACCATTCAGCTCAGACTGAGTCCGTGTCCTCGCTGGTCTCGTGCACCACCGCAAGCGGCGCGGTCTCTTGGACAAACCTCCAGAGTACTGACACTGCTATCAGTCCGAGGATGGCAGCTATCCAGAAGGGGACGACAAAACCATACAGTGTGAAGGGGCCGATGGCAAAGACGACCAGTGAGAACACAGAATACAGCGCTCCACCAAGAAGCGGACCCACAGTCGCCCCTGCATTGAAGAAGGCCTGAAGAGTGCCGAACAGCTTTCCTCGAAGGTGCCATGGAACTACGTCAGTCTGAATCGCTCGAAGCGCCGGCTCTGAGACGGACATCATCGCGCTCTGCACAACCCAGACACAGGAGGTCTGAGCCAAGTCTGTGGTGAGAGGAAGCACTGCAAGGCTGCTTCTTGCTCCCAGTCCTCCGAACACAGCAAGGTTCTTTCTCCCTCGTCGGTCCGACCAGCGACCGGCCGGAATGGAGAACAACAGCCCGGTGACACCGGCCCCAGAGACTATCAGACCGATGAGGCCTATGTCTGAGGAGATCCTGCTCATGAGGAATAGCTGGAGAAGAGGCTGTCCGAGACCCATAGCAAGTCCATTCGCAGCTGACATCAGATACAGCGCTCTCATCATTCGCCTCACATCAGGTGCTGGAGCCTTGTCGATAACTGAACTCGACTCAGAGAGTCTCACTGCATCCGCCGACGCTTCACTGGGCGCACCCGCCTGGGTCTGCGACCTGCCGGGTGATGTCTCTTTCACAACAACAATTGTCATCAACGCCGCCGGCAACGTAATCAAGGCGCCAATGTAGTAGGGCACACGAAACACGTCCGGCACACCCAGAAGCAAGACGTCCCTGCAGAAGTTGTACAGGAGACCTCCCAGTCCGGGACCGACAACAAAACCAACATTCGATATGAGCATGTACAAGCCCATTCCCTCTCCACGCCGCCTGTGTCCGACAATGTCCATGAGGGCAGCCTCAGCGACCGGCCACACCATCGCAGAGACCACGCCCTGAAGACAGCGAATGAGGACGAGCTGAACCCAGTCTTGGGCGAGCCCAAAGAGAATCAGAAGAAGGACATAACCGAACAGGCCAGTGATAAGGACGGGCCGTCGGCCGCGTGTGTCCGAGACCCCGCCCCAATACCGGGCGAGAAGTGTTCGTGTGCCCATGAAGGCGGCCATCATCACGCCCAATATGACGGAGAACTCGGCCACCACTTCGCCGGGGACCACATAGCCGGGACCGGGGGGTTGCGTGAGTCCGCCTTCGAGCGCAATCAGGTAGAACGCCATTGAGGGAGCAATTATGCCAAAGCCCAACATGATGAGCATGGCGTCCAAACAGATCACGATTACGCGGGCATTCGTGTAGAGAGGTGAGTTCTGTGAGTCGACCTCTTTCATGAAACAACCAACCACTGAGCGCACTTCATGACCGACTATTATCTGTGAGCGTTGCAACCAGCAGTTCCCATGGAAGAGTTTATCACTGGTCCATCGAGCAAACCAGTAATTCCCGTCTGGCGATACGAGCCCAGATTGAATGCGACAAGAGAGTAACTACGGTGCCCAACCCAGCAAACCCATTGATAGTGCAGTCGGACAAGTCAGTCTTGCTGGAGGTAGACAACCCTCTATATGAGGAGGTCAGGGATTCTCTTGCCCGTTTCGCAGAGCTGGTGAAGAGCCCCGAGTACATTCACACATACCGAGTGACACCCCTCTCGCTTTGGAACGCTGCCGCCATGGGCATGAAACCACGAGAGGTGATTGACACACTCGAGCGCTATGCCAAGTATCCAGTGCCGTCGAACATAGCACGAGAGATTGTCGACTACATGAGTAGGTATGGACAGGTCTCGCTCAGGAAGGAGGGCTCGTTTCTGCTATTGGAATGCGAGGACAGCGACATCGCAGAGGAGATCTGGGCAAACACCAAGACAAGAGAACTCATCATGGAGCGGGTTGACGATACCTCATTCCTAGTCGACCCTGCACGACGTGGCTTCATCAAGCACGCACTCATTGAGATTGGGCACCCCGTAGAGGACCTGGCCGGGTATGTCGAGGGTGAAGCTCTCAGCTTCGAGATGCGGCAGAAGACTCTGAGAGGGAAGAACTTCGCCCTCAGGAAGTATCAGGAAGAAGCAGTAGCGGTCTTTCACGCCGCAGGCGATGTGACTGGAGGGTCGGGTGTGGTAGTGCTACCATGCGGCGCCGGAAAGACCATGGTAGGAATCGGTGTGATGCACAGACTTCAGACGTCCACACTGATACTGTGTCCTAACGTCGTGGCAGTACGTCAGTGGATAGCCGAACTGCTGGACAAGACCACTCTGAAACCCGAGCAGATTGGCGAGTACACCGGTGATGCCAAGACGATACGCCCGGTAACAGCAGCAACCTACCAGATACTGACGCATCGGAAGTCCAAAGAGGATGAGTTTGAGCACTTCAGGATCTTTGAGGCTAGGAACTGGGGACTGATAATCTATGATGAGGTCCACCTGTTGCCAGCGCCTGTGTTCCGCATCACCGCACAGATACAGGCCACTCGCAGGCTGGGTCTCACGGCCACCTTGGTCAGAGAGGACGGGCAGGAGGAAGACGTGTTCAGTCTCATAGGTCCCAAGAGATACGACATGCCATGGAAGCAGTTGGAAGACCAGGGATGGATTGCCACTGCGGTCTGCTACGAGATTCGAATTGATTTGCCCAACGGGCTCAAGCGAAAGTACGCGGTCTCGGAGGACCGGGCAAAGTACAGGATAGCTGCGGAGAACCCGGACAAGATCGCCATCCTCAGGGACATTGTGCAGTACCACCGAGGGGACAACATCCTGATTATTGGCATGTACCTTGACCAGCTCAAGACGATTGCCGATGAGCTGAATGCCCCCCTGATAACAGGGAAGACAAGTAATGCTGACCGAGATGTACTCTACAAGGAGTTCAGAGAGGGAAGACTCAAGGTGCTAGTCGTGTCGAAGGTTGCCAATTTCGCACTGGACCTGCCTGACGCGAACGTAGCCATACAGGTGTCAGGGACTTTCGGCTCCAGACAGGAGGAGGCGCAACGTCTGGGCAGGATTCTCAGACCAAAGTCCGATGGCAGTGTCGCAAGATTCTATTCGATAGTGACAAAGGACACCAGAGACATGGACTTTGCTGGCAAGCGACAGCTCTTCCTCACAGAGCAAGGATACCAGTACGTGATAGCCTCGGGTTCAGAGAAGATATGGGAGAGGCCCCCTGACAGCTTCTTCCAGCAGTAGTCATTCCTCTTGAGGGAACTCGTATTTTACGATGTTCCGTGCAATCTGTCTTATGTCATCAAGACTCATCTCCTCAATGCCAGTCGGACGGACCTCGAAGGTCACCCATATAGGGACGTGTGGGGCGCCTTTCAGTTTCGTGACGCGAAGTTGCTTGATGAGGACACCAGCTCTCATGAACGCGGGTTCGTGACGAGTGTCGAGGATGATGTCGCTGGAGTATGAGATCATGTCGTCGTACGCAGCGAACTGCTGGAGACCTGTGTGATAAGTCGCCCAGAACGGTATGGAGAGCTCCTTGGAGAATGTAGCACGCCAAGCCTTCAGCGCATTCACGGCCTTGAATGGATGCGACTGGAAGAACAGCTCGGTCATGCTGTCAGCGAAGATTCCGCCCAGGTTGTTTGGACCGTTGGCCCGTACAGCCTCGTATATTGCATCAGTGATTTCCTGAGGCTCCATCGGGTTCCGGACAAGTACAGTGTGTTCACGTGCCTCAGCCCTGCGCAAGACTTGGTTTGAGAAGCAGTCCACTAATGTGAGTAAGCCCTTGTCGAGCAGAGTGTAGTCCCATCCCAACGACACCATATTCTCTAGGACAGACACTGGCGGGTCCTCAAGACACACGTACACCACCCTCTTTCCTTGATTCATCAGTCTGAGTGCCAGCTCATTGAGGATGACAGACTTGCCTCCGCCGCCCGGTCCTCTTATCACACCAAAGGCGTTGCGAGGAAAACCTTGAGGCACTTCTTGGTCCAGGGCGGCTATGCCAGATCTATAGAGCATGCGTCCTTTTGCGAGAGTCTCGTTGAAGCTCATCTTGGGACCACACCAGATTCGGGCAGAGTGGTTTCCCAACAGATAAGAGTATTCACTATCGATGCCACAGTCTTGAGAGAGCCTTCAGATGCGTCAATTTGGAGCGAACATAGCGGCGAATCGCATCGCGACTCCTAGGACTACTGACACTTGACTCTATGAGACCACACTCCTCAGCGGCAAGACGTTCAAGACTCCACGATATCACTGACGACAGAGACAGGGGTGCAAGTGACTCCACCCGGCTCTCTTCGAGAGAATGCACGAGATGCTTCGAAACGGCCTTCATACCACCGCCAGCCCTTTGCACTGAGAGGTACGAGAGGTCATAAAATGGGTCTGCCACACAGCACGACTCGAGGTCAAGCAGGACCACTCCGCGGTCTGTCAACAGGATGTTTGGTTCTTGGAGGTCACCGTGTACTACTGCTTGAGTCCACTCACAAGTGTTGTCCAAGTACTCATTCAACCCCTCCGTAGTTCTCAGGAAGAGGTCGGCCTCTGGCAACGAGTGGTGGGCAATTGCCAGCCGCACTCTCGCGCAGTGGTATCTCAGCATGTCTGATGGCCGGTCATACACTTCCCCCTCAATCGCGTCTGTTGAGTTTAGTCGCGCAAGTGCCCTTCTCAACTCGGTGACCGTCGCAGGGAGCAGATCCTCAATATCGGACACTGTGCGTCCTTCAACAAACTGCAGAATGAGGAAGGGGGTCTTGGCCCTGTCTGCGAGACGTCCGCTTGCAAGAGGACGCGGGCATACTCCAGATGCTCCGACCTTCTTGTAGACCGAGTGAAGCCTCTCGAAGGGATTCTCAGGGTATGGGGGCACTCTTGCTGGCAGCTTGACAGTCACCCGCTCTGAATCAGTCACACCGAGCAGATTGATACTGCTCCATCCCCCGAGTGGTTGTGGCGCCAGCCGGACTGGTTCGTCCCAGCATATGGCCTCATTCAGCAACAGCTCCAGCTGTGATACCGTCAGCCCATGAATGAGACCTTGATGGCGTGTCACCGCTATCCACAAGACTCCTCTTGTGAGCGAAGGACTTAAAGACGGTGACTAGTCGGTCATCTCATGAATGGCAGGCAGGTCCTTCTTGTTCTCTCACACCTCTTCAGAGCCAGAGGCCCGAGAGTCAGCATAGAGGATGCGGTCTACTACCTGTCCTTTCGGTGGAGATATGGTCGTCCGTCATCAGTGAGACGGATGTTGACGCTCGCAGTGGAGAATCAGATGATCTCAAGGAACGGAAACGAGATCACTGCAGAGTTCCTCTTTGACAAGCAGGTCATATCTCCAGAGATGAGCTCGAGTCTGAGGGACTCCATAGATGTCAAGAGTGACTACAGTCCGATGCTCTAGCTGCTGAGTTCACGAGACATTCTCCAGATTGATGCAAGCATTGCACTCAGGTGGATGAACTGGTTGCGCGCCTCAACCATTCTGTAGTCTAGTTCCGAGACTCTGTCCAAGAAAGCTGAGCGGACCTTCGGACTGAATGGCCTCTTCATGAGTTCCGCACCAATCTCATGCAGTACCTCCCGCTCAGAGTATCCCTCAATTGTCACCAGCCTGCGCACTCTGTTTCGACTCTCGACATAGGACCCATCCACTGCAAGAGTGACGGCCTCTCGGACCCCTCGCTGAAGTGGAGTCTCCGACTGCTCATAGACCGTGTCTTCTGTCACAGTCTTGCCAGACGCTGAACAGACCTGCAACAGATTGATTGCACGACGGAGGTCTCCGTCGCACGCTCTTGCGATTGCACGGACCGCCAAGTCGTCAATTCTTACGCCTTCTCGTTCTGAGATACTCTGGATCTGTCGTTCAATGACTGACTGCTCAATTGATGAGAACTTCAGCACCACACAGCGCGATATCAGAGCGGGTACCCATCCTGAGAGACTTGGTGTGATGAATACAAACCTGCATACTTCACTGAACACCTCCATGGTCCTCCTGAGAGCCTGCTGCATATCGATGCTCAGTGCATCAGCTTCATCTAGCACGAGCAGTTTCACCTTGTCTTGGGCGACTGTCATCGTGGAGGCAAAGAGTGTGATAGCCTGCAAGAGCATCTGGCTGCGATTCGGCTCACCTGCCTCCCCTCGCACCTTCATCGAGTCCTTGGCGGCACGATACACTGTTGACATGTACTCGTCGAGTGGTGTCCGCTCAGACCGTTCAAGCTTGGCCAAGTCCTGAATTGTCCGCTTGGCTTTGGTGATGGGGTACATCGTGACATCTCTGACATTCAGATAGAGGAAGTTGGAATCCATCACCTCACCGAGTAGTGCTCGGGCAAACACCAACGCGGCTGAAGACTTGCCCGTGCCATATGGGCCCAATAGAATCAGATTGGGGCAGGTCTGCAAGCCTGCGAGGTTTCTCAGGCTCGATACCGCCACGTCCTGTCCAAGGAACTCATCCCATGAAGAAGGTCTATACTTCACTGACCAGAGAGGAGATTCCAAGTTAAGCACCAACGTTCTGGTAGTGGCTGTACAGATAAGCGTACTTCCATTGTGACAGGTGATGTGACTCGCCACAGTGCGGTCGGTATCTCACAGTTCCGACCTGCGATGGTTTCGGAAAGACGAGAGGTCGTGATTCACACCACAAAGAAGCCCACAAATGAGAACTGTCTCCAGTCCTTGAAGAGGCACAGGCGATGCTCTGCGAGACGGTCGATGACAGGGAACACACAAGAAGATGGGAAAGACGACAAGAGCAGCCTCGGTCCGTGACTCGCCTAACAAGACTATCTGAACCACAAGCGTCTTAAACCGTGACGGCGAAGCGGCTTGGTCAACTTCCCCAAAGACAAAGGAGATGCATGGCATGGTTGGAGAAGCGCTCGAAACAGAACTGCAGGAGATGCTGAGAGAGGACCTCCTGGCGGCATGCCAAGTATGGGAAGTCGACATGAGCACGAGTCAGTCTGGTGAGAAGCTGACCGAGCTCCTTGCAAAGAAGATGAGGGACAAGACATCCAGAGAATCCGTGTTCGCGACATTCTCTCCCAACGAGAGAGATCTTCTGGGTCTGCTGTCTCTCAGCGGGGGAGCAATGAGCTATGACAGACTGAAGCCCTACAGAAGGATATACAGCTATGGACAGCTCAACCAGACAGAGAGGGACTTGAGGAAGAAGGGCATCATAGTGAGGAGGGTTGTATCACGTCTGACAGAGTACGGCAGGGAAGTCGCCGAGTTCAAGATAGTGGACTTCTTCATCCCGCATCTCACAACCTACTTTCTTAGGAAGCCCGCACCCAATCCAGAACTACCCAAGAAAGCAAAGTCCATCGTAGATGAGAGAGATGCGCTAATCGTTGACATGTTGCTGCTTGTCTCTCACCTCGCCAAGCGAGAGATACACATGACAAGCTCGTGGGAGTTTCCCAAGAGAGAGATTGACCACATCAGTGCCACCATGTCAAAGCCGACTGAGGAGAGATTCGACCTCGTTCAAAAGCTGGCACGAAAGGCAGGCGCCTACGCCATTGTCCAGAACGACAGAGCCGTCCCCAACAATGCTGAGATTCTCTTCAAGGGAAAGAGGGACCAAGTGTCCCGAAGAATCCTGCTGTCTACACTTGGTCGGACTCGTGCCATCTGGGCTACTCCTGACCAGCCGACGGAGTACACTCTGAATCTCGCCATCTGTAGACTGCGTGAAGCCAAGATAGGTGAGTGGGTCAGTGTTCAAGAGATGGTCGAGTGGATTCGAAGTGAGCTGTTTGCTGAGAACGAACCCCTGAAGTGGATACAGGTAGACGAGGAACGAGTTGCAGTCGCCCTTGAGACCCCAATGCTGCTGGGTCTTGTCGAAGGAGCATTCAAGGGCAAGACACTACTTGCAGTGTCTCTTACTCAGACTGGGGCAACGGTAATAGCCAAGGAACCGCCTCCTGCGCAGCAGACACAGGATACCTTCTTCGTGCAGCCCAACTTTGAGGTCTCGTGTTACACGAGCGAGATGGACTACTACAAGCTGTACCAACTGATGTTATTCTCCGAGCCAGTGAAGGTGGATGTGGTGACCATACTCCGTATCACCGACAAGTCCGTCTTCCAAGCGATAGAGGCAGGACTGCGAGGGGAGGACATTCTTGGCTTCCTCGAGCGAGAGAGCTCCAAGCCAGTCCCAGCAAACGTGGCTCGCTCAATAAGAGACTGGACATCACAGACCACATTCGCCACGGTCGAGAACGTCACACTCTTCGAGACAGAGACCCAAGAAGATCTTGACGACCTTCTTCTGCTCGAGGTCTTCTCAAAGCATGTGGTTCGCAGAGTCGGCCCCACCGCGGTTGTGGTGAAGAGCGACATAGACCAGATCAGCGAGGACCTTAGAAAGCATAAGTGCAATGTGAGAAAGGTGGGTGTTGCACCTGTTGAAACAGACTTGTCTGCCGGAGCCCAGATTGCGGAGCACACGATACTGTATGCTGAAACCCCCGCTTTAGATGTGCCCGAGTCATGTCTGGCATGTCCCGCACTTCAGTCGTGCAACAGGGCACTGAGAAGGAAAGGCCGTTCAAGGAAGGCATCAACCGAATGACCACTCGCGTAGTAGACGAAAGTCGCAGAGGACACTTCTTCGGGGTGGGAAGTGTTCCGGGTGCAGACCTCCAAGCACCCATGAAGTACGTTTCGTCCATACACATACCTTACTGGTTCCAGCTACCCTCGCGAAGGAACGAGGACATGATAAGACAATTCGCCTATCTTGTCGAGGGGTATGAGGAACGGGGCGACAGCATCCTTGAGATTGACATCGGCACCTTCAGGAACATCACGGAGTCAGCCGAACCACTTCTACCCGATGAGGAGCACGCATCAGCACTTTATGAGATGATGCGAGGGGGATACTACAACTGCTTCAAGACGCAACTCACAGCACCAGCCACGATGTGCTTCAGTATTAGGAGTCCTGAGGGGCAGAGTCTTGTATCAGAGGACGCGTTTCACTTCTTCTACATACTGATGAGAAGGATAGCGCAGGGGATGAAGGAGATGCTTGTTCCTCACTGCAAGAGCGTAATCATGTGCCTAGATGACCCTGCTCTCGGACTCGTACTGGAGGTGATTGACAGGGGTGACGGAGGCAGCCTCACACGCGAGCACATCTTTCGCTCCACCAAGAGAGTGATACCCAGTGGAATGATCCCAGCCTATCACTACTGCCACGACTGGCGAGCACTCAAGTCACATGGCAGATACCCACTGTGGGATGACGGCAGCAGAGTCGTGCATGTGGATGTCATCAGCTACCCCCCGGAACTAGACCCTGAACAAGCAGAGCATATCAACAGGTTCCTTGAGCACGGGGGCGGCATTGCGCTGGGCGTAATACCCAAGACAGATGAGGGGTTCTCGAAACCGGTCGGACAAGAACTCTCATCACGTCTTGCTGATGCACTCTCTCGGTTCCACAGAAGTGGGGTCAGCGTGGGACTTCTCGGTGACAACTTGATGGTCTCGACGCAGTGTGGGATTCCCAGAATGACACCGCGGATGGCCAGAGAGATACATGAGGAGAGCAGGTCATTCCCGGCCATAGTAGAGAAAGAGGTCAGACTGCACAGCTGAGTTGCCATGCGGCTGGGCCTACGGCAGATGACGAATCGGCTGAGATATGCTTAAGAAGACCACACCCGCGGCACGCTTGCTCCAAGGATGTGATTCCATGAACGCTGAGAAAGCAAAAGAGCCCGGACGAGTGATGCGATTCATTCAGGACTATCGGATGAAGATGCTCATCCCCGAACTGCTTGTGGTGTTTGGGGTCTGGTACCTCAATCCTGCGTCACTGACAACCAACGTCTACAGTCTGCTGGGACCTGTCGCACTGCTCTGCCAGCCACTCTTCTTTGTCCCTACCGGGCTTCTTGCATTTGTTACTGCGTTCACCCTTCATGGAATATACCCCATGGACAACTATCACGAGGGCAAGATACCCACGCTGTCACGGACCGCAATCCTGATGGTCGTGGTTTCCTTCATTCTCCTGCCCCTGCTCGTACTGATGCAGATGATAGGATACTTCATGACAGAGGCCACCGAGTACATCAAGAGGAACCCACTGTGGGAGAGAGTGGAGAGTGTGGGCGACTTGCTGTTCTATGCAGGCGCAATGTTCTTTGTCGGCCTGCAGTGGTGGTTGCTCATCCCGGTGCTGCTGCTGTCGCAAGCAGTTGATGGGATACACAAGATTGCTCATCACGAGACATCAAATGTACGGATAACCGCCTTCTTTTACGCCCTGTGGCCAATCACTATGCCACTGTTCTTTGATCCCGTGGAGATAATGGCGATGGCTGCACTCTCCATTCCTGCCTTTGCCTTCTATTCCTATATCAGACCCTACTACACCTACGTCACGGCTGTGCACACAATGAGCATCGCGCTGCTGGTTCTTGCGACGCTCTTCATCGCACCATATCTTCCACTGCTCAACATCTGGTGGCCAGGGACTATACCTCCCCATGTGCCTCCAAAACTCTGGTGAGCAGTCTCAGTTGCATGGGCACAGATCCGCAGGTCTAATGCACACCTGACTCTGAATAAGTCGGTTTCCTAGTCGCAGCCGCTTCGTCCTCTTCGCGCAGCTTGTGCTTGAACGGCCGCCCTTGGGAGTAGATTGCAGGGTCTGCTCCACGAGTCTTCGACACTATCACCAAGAATCCGACAAGCTGAACCCCGACTGATACTACTCCGATTATGAAGACCTCTAGGAAGTAGGCGTGCGAGAACAGCTGAAAGACCCATGCGACGGGATAGACAAAGGTCTGAATCACTATTCCACCAAGTAGGAGGAGCACCCATCTGTTAAGGAAATTGCTTGCCATCTCCGGTTCACATCTCTACGTGAGTCTATCTGCTCGGGCACAAACGGCAGTCAATTAAAGATGTCTGTGATGTTAACCGAGTCCGAACACAAGGGCCTCAATATGGACCCCAGACCGCAGCCGATACGACAGACTGCTAGACACCATCGTCGAGTCTCGATTCGTGTTCATTACCGGGAGGCATCTCGTCCGGTGACACTGCCCCGGATACAAGATCCTCAATCGGAATACCCAGAAGGTCAGCCAAGTCCTCAGCCAACTCAGGGACTCCTACCACAGCAGCATAGGCCCGTACCGCTTCCAAGACGACAAGACGAACTTGGTCTGAGAGAGCGAAGCCAGTCAGCTGAGTCCAAGGGGATTCTCGCGTCACATGACCCATAGTACTTAGAGAGTACATCATCTGCCTTGGACGACCTATGGAGTCCACACTGAAGAGCACAAGAATGGCAGACTCCAATCGTTCAATACGTGCTGCAATCTGAGGACTCTGCAGCGTATAGTAGCCCTGAGCCTCACCAACTCTCAACCGTACCCCGACACGGGAGAAGTACGGCAGAGCCTCCACCACTCTGACTGCCCGCCTGAATCTGAAGAGAGCAGGTATGCGGAAGGTTCTACTTGCTTCGGTGGGCAGGAGCAGATAGAACACTCGGGAGGACAGTAAGCCAAGTGCACACAGACCGAGGCCAAAGACCAGTGGACCAGCGTGGAGGGCCCAGTATACAGGCAGGGATTGCCAGAGAGGAAACGACACCGTCACAAGCAGGACAGGTGCGGAGGCCAGAAGACTGGGGACATCGAGACGACTTGCAAGACTGGAGTATTGACGACTGTAGTCCTTTAGGACGCGAGAGTATTCCGCAATCGTCATCTCCACCTCACGGTACTGCCAGACTGGCTCAGTATATCTGACTTGGCGGCGCATCCACTTCGCCACGCCAGCAGTCACCACTATGATTGCCAAGACATAAGCTGAAGCGAAGAGGACCCAGTAGGAGGGGGCAATCAGTGCGCTCACCACATAGTACTGCGCGCTCTCTGCGCCAGCGAAGGAAATCACGAGCAGTGCAGTCACAAGCAGCGTGAACTGAAGAGTAGTGGGGCCGAACACAACAGGCTCATCGGGTGGATTCGCACTGGAATCGGAAGGAGATGTGTCATCAGTCATTTCAGGTACAGCCCATGTCCTCTAGTATCCTATCGATGTCAGATCTCGACCCGTGGAGCTTGCGCCACTCAAGGATGGCGAGAGCTATTGCGTTCATGGTGACCAGACTCACATCCTTGACCCCCAGTTCTCGTGACATTGAGTGAACCGGATTCCGGACATAGTACACATCGTCGGACACCCCTGTACGTTTGCGGAAGGTCCTGTCTGTGTTCGTCCAGAGCCACACGGTGCCAGCGTGACCGTCTCGCGGGTAGAGCGTACACTGGACGCATCTGACCGATCCGAGCTCATCGGAAATTGACTCGATGCCTACTTGTCCCTCAAGGCCCGAGATACCGATACGCACTCTTGGTCTGCGATACACGGTCAGTCCATCCACAGTGGCACGGTCCATGACCAACTGCACTCCGGACACACCGTGAATAGAGGCCTGAGTCTTCGCGAGTGCAGATGCTTCTCTGAGCAATGGCAGTGAGAAGTCATGAGAGGCATCATTTGATGTGGACAGGAAACCGCCAATCCCACTGACTGAAGCCAAAATGAGCAAGTTGGCGAGGTAGAGTGCGCCTCGGGTTGAAGAGGAGAGGTCAATCCCCAATAGCGGCGTCAGCGGAATGGCTGCGCTTAGAAGGACACATAGTATGGGTAGATAGAAATGCCAGAAGCTGCTTCGTGCAACGAGTCGTAAGTACTGCGTGTTATGAGAACGACGGAGCCTGCGCACTTCATCGAGAGAGAACGCCGCCTCCTCAAACGTCCACTTGGGAGGCGCATATGATACTGTGTGCTTCTTCATGTGCCAGCCGAGGTAATATGCGACACACGATGTCAGAACTGGCAGGGCTACGAACAGAGTCACAAGTACGGTCAGATCAGTCTGTGCCAAGTCCACAGAGCCAACGCCAATGAGCAGTCCCAGCACAATACAGGCGGCCAGTGCAAAACCAGTCAGCAGGTCCAGCTTCTGTGGCTTGTCATACCTGACATACATGGAGGCCATGCGCGTTCCCTCGTGTGACCACACGACTGGCTGCTTTAAAGGTTCTGAAGCGAGTGAAGAACACCCATCTGCGGTACTCTCAGAAATGTGAACCATTCGCGGGTTGGACAGGCCTGACACAATAGCCGCGTCGAACACTACAAGCGGTACCTTGACGGACACAGCATCATGCTTATATACGGAGGGGCATTAACAATTGTTATCAGGTGTTTGCGATGCTCAAAGTGGGTGATAGAGCTCCCGACTTCTCGACTACTACAGAGTCAGGTGAGCCATTCAAGCTCAGTTCCCTAAAGGGAAAGAGAGTTGTGCTCTACTGGTATCCAAAAGACGACACGCCAGGATGCACCGAAGAAGCCTGTTCGATTCGTGACAACTACGCAGTATTCCTGGATGCAGGCATTCCTGTCTTTGGAATCTCTGGTGGGGCGGCGAAGTCCCATCAGGCTTTCAAGAAGAAGAACAATCTGCCCTTTCCACTTCTGATGGACGAGGACTTCAAGATTGCACAACTCTACGGAGTGTATGTCAAGAAGCAGATGTACGGCAAAGAGTACATGGGAATCGAGAGAACAACATTCCTGATAGGAAAGGACGGCAGTATTGAAGGGGTGTTTGGTGGACCCGCAGGTATTGACAAGGTGAAGACCAAGGAACATGCCTCTCAAGTCATTGAATTCTGGAAGCTGAAACTGTAGCAGGAGACAGGACAGGATGAAAGTAGGAGACGCCGTTCCGGACTTCGAAACTGTAGATGAGTCTGGAAGACCATTTCGTTTGAGCGATTACAGAGGAAAGAAGGTGGTGTTATACTTCTACCCCCGCGACTTCACTCCTGGATGCACAGCCGAAGCCTGTTCAATTCGCGATAGCTATCAACTCTTCGAAGGAGCAGGCATTCCCATATTCGGAGTATCGGGAGGAGATGCAGAACAACACAGGAAGTTCAAAGAAAAGCACAGACTTCCATTTCCCATTCTGGTCGATGAACAGCTGAAGATTGCCAAGCTATATGGAGCGTACAGCAGACTGGGTGTAGTAGGGCTCGGAGTGAAACGCATTACATACCTCATCGACGAGAAAGGAACAATCGAAGGTGTCTTCGGTGGTTCGGATGGGCTGGACAAGGTCAGGTCAGAGAGGCACGCAGAACAGATATCACAGTTCTGGGGACTCAAACTATGAGTCAGATCGCTCCGGCTTGAACGTGTTTTCAGAATCAGTAGGTCAAGTTACGGGTCATTCGACTGCACATAGTAATGTTGATTCCCGACTTCAGCACATTCAAGAAGTGAAGTCACAAAGCTGTCAGCCTTTCTAGCAGCAAGAACGGTGAACATGGAAGTCTTGTAGGCTTCACAGAGATGCTATTAGTGCACCTGTTGGCACCGACTCGCTCCATGACACCTGCTGTTGGACTTGTCGCGGCCGCTCCCGTATCGCATCTGTTGTTCTAGGGGATTGATTCAGTGTGCGGATTGCGATGACAGGTACGACAACTCTGGCATCGGCATCAACACAGCGGCCCGACCATTTCATCCTGTCTACGTGCTGCGATCGCTCACAGCGGACATGTCAGTCTGGGGATTCACTTCGACCATCTTCTCGGTCGCTGGGGACACTCTACCGTATTTGCCCAGGTGAAGTCTCAGGCTGCCCTTGAAGAGACGAGTGTATCCGTTAGAGAGTACGTAGGTCTCACCTTCTCTCAGTTGCTCTATCCAGTCGTCCCAGAGTGGTACCCTGATTATTGCAGTCGAGTCGCCCACAACCGCATCTACCACTCTGTGTGTGGTCCCGTCCTCCGGTGACTTCACATGACGTTCAGCTTCAGTCTTCAGGACCTTGAAGGTAACACTGACTCTTCTCATCCCGGCACGGAGACCGGCCACCGTAGTTTCAATTGGTCCAATAGTATTGTTATCCACTATGTATCACTCACCATTTCTAGTCCAGGACAGTCAAAACCAGCAAAGTCTTCCTGGCTTCCCGATGAAAGACTACTCCTTCCTCAGAAAAAGTCCGAGAATATCCGCATAGTTGCTATGCCTGTGTGTTTCCCTTGCGCAACTTTGCTTATGACGTTATGTGTCAAGCAAGACCCAGATCAGAAAGCAGGACTCGCAGCAGACCAGTGACCTGACATGGCAGAGTGACAGAGTTTATTCTCCCAAGTTGAGCGGAGAATTGATGGAGGCATAGATTAAAATCAGGAGCCCGGTCATGCCGCACATGAGGCTCTACAAATGCCTGAACAGAAAGTAACAGTAGAAGAGCTGAAGAAGAAGGCTGAGAAGCCTGGAAAGGACGCTCTGGTCCTACATCCGTTCTACCAGGGCAAGATAATGTCCATTGGAAAGGCACCTGTCAGGACTTTCGATGACTTTGCAATCTGGTACACCCCCGGTGTCGCCAAGTCATGTCTGGTTATCAAAGACAATGAGGAAGCAGCCTATGAACACACTAACAAGGGCAACATGGTCGCTGTCGTGAGTGACGGAACCAGGGTACTTGGACTTGGGGACATTGGTCCATACGGGGCAGGACCTGTCATGGAGGGCAAGGCACTGCTGTTCAAGTACTTGGGTGGGGTTGATGCATGGCCGGTCTGTCTTGACACCAAGGACCCCCGCGAGATTATTCGGACGGTCAAGATAATACAGCCGAGTTTCGGTGGCATCAACCTTGAGGACATCTCCAAGCCAAAGTGCTACAAGGTGCTTGAAGAGCTGAGGAAGGACAAGGACGTCAAGATACCGGTATGGCATGACGATGCCCAAGGCACAGCTACAGTGGTACTGGCTGGAGTACTGGGCGGTCTCAGAGTGGTCAAGAAAGACATTGAGAACATCACTGTTGCATTGTTCGGAGTTGGAGCAGCCAACACACGCACAGCATACTTGCTCATATCAGCAGGAGTCGACCCGAAGAACATAGTCATGGTTGACAGTGTCGGAGCGTGCTATGCTGACCGCGAGGACATAGTGGCGGAAAAGGACGATGACACGTTCAAGTACGACCTCGCGCAGAAGACCAATCCCGAGAGGAAGACTGGCGGTCTTGGTGACGTGATAGACGGCGTGGATGTACTAATCAGTGCCTCTACGCCGGTCCCTGGAACCATCAAGAAGGAGTGGGTCGCCAAGATGGCAAGAGACTCGATAGTATTCGCCTGCGCCAATCCACTGCCGGAGATATGGCCTTGGGATGCGAAGGAAGCAGGCGCAAGGGTTGTTGGAACCGGGCGTAGCGACTTCGAGAACCAGATCAACAACTCGCTCGGCTTCCCCGGTATATTCAGAGGGACTCTTGACGTGAGGGCAAGGACAATCACGGACGAGATGTGTATTGCAGCAGCTCAGGCGCTAGCAGACCTTGGCGCGAAGGAAGCAACTGAGCGCAAGGTCATTCCGACCATGGACCAGTGGGAGCTTTACCCGGCTGAGGCTACAGCAGTTGGAATGAAAGCCATAGAGCAGGGCATTGCACGGAAGCAGTGGGAGAGGAAGGACCTCTACAAACATGCGGAGCAGGTCATCCGTGCCGCGCGCAGTGCCTCAGATATCCTCTACAAGCAGGGAATCATACCCAAGGCACCACCCACTTAGGAGAACGCACGGGGTCATTCGACCCCGTTCATCTCCTCTTCCTTTTCTCTTGAAGTACACGAACACTCCATTCAGGGGATGTCTGAACGACTAGCGGATACGTCGCCAGAGGGTCAAGGAGCCAACTGCCACTGGCGCAATCCCTAGCAAGCACATCACGACCAGCCAGTTGACTCTCGGGTTTGCATCAGAACCATCGGCTGCGGCGTCGAGGTCATAGTCGGGTGTGAGAGGATCAAGGCCATTAGCAAGCTCTAGGTAGTCCCGAAGCCCGTCTGAGTCGGTATCATCACTCAGGGGGTTCATTCCCAGGCGGACTTCATCAGTGTCAGACACTCCGTCACCATCACCATCCACGGACAAGGGATCTGACCCGCATAGATACTCTTGGAGATTGGTCAGCGTGTCATTGTCTGGATCATATTGACCGTCACTGTCTAGCGGATTGGTGCCGTATTGCACTTCCCAACCGTCAGGCATCCCGTCCGAATCAGTATCATTGAGGACCGGGGAAGTGCCCAGTCCAATCTCCAATCCATTGGCGATCCCATCCGAGTCATAGTCTTCAAGATGATCGTCTCTTAGTGGGTTCAAGCCGCAAGCAACCTCGACGGAGTCAGAGATTCCATCCTTGTCCGTGTCAGTCACGAAGATGTCAGTCCCAATGACTGACTCGTCTGCGTCGCTGAGCCCATCATCATCCCAGTCCAGTGGAGGATTGGGGTCTGGCCACGAATACTCGTCGGCGTCAAGGACACCATCGCCATCAGTATCGGAGTCGTAGGTCAAGTAGACTAATGCATGCTCGGTACCGTTGCCGGTGTTCGTCACCGACAGGGTCAGCTCACCAAGACCTGACTGCGTTGAAGACTCGTACTCGAATGTGTGAGGAGCAAGAACGGACGAGATGAGAGTCGTTGAACCCTGGGTCAGAGTCAGTCGGAGAGTTGAGTTGGATGTGGAGTTGCCGTGAACCGACAGAGTCTGAGACATTGTCATGACTGCATGGAGCCGAGCTGTCGCATAGGGCAAGAGTGTCGCTTGGAGCATCTGAACTGTCTGTTGACCGTTGCCCTGCATTCCAAGATAGACTGCTACCGAGGCCGCCGCCCGTGCAGCATAGAGGGCCTGAGCACAGTCATAGTCCGTAGAATAGGGACTGTCAACCGGTGGAAACTCCGGATCGGGTTGGTGTCCGCTTCGAACGTTCACTGCTGGTATGCCTGCGCTCATGAAGGGAATGTGGTCTGTCTGGACCTGCTGCAGTTGCTGGACACTCGTTATCGATTGCCCCGATTTGCGCATGAATGACGCGAACAGGTCAGCAAAGTACTTGGTCCTATGGTAGCCTTGTCCGACATCAGCTTCGTGCTCAGCTATGAGTCTGGAACCGGGGGACTGCCATAAGGATCGGTATAGCAGCTCGTCGAAGTTGTACGACACAATGACACTCACTCCCCGATTCTCCAGTTCAGCTACGACCTCCTTGGAGCCATACAGAGCACGGTTCATGTGCTGTTCGTCCAAGAACTCCATGTTGCCAGCGTAGAAGCAATAGTAGATGTCGACCGGCAATCGATACTCTGCAAGAATCGAGGCGATGGTCAGTACGACGGCCACTCCTCCTCCATTCTGCTCGATTCCACTCGAACTCTCATCACTGTCAAGGTGTGCACCAAAGACAATCGAGCGCACATCAGTGCCATAACCCTTCTGAACAGCCACGACGGAGTGATGTGGTCCCCAGTAACCAGACGGTATCGAGAACTCCTGAAGACGACTGATGACGTATTCGGCCGCTTGTGTGTATCCAGGGGTCCCATCGAAACGAGGACCTATGGCATACAGACGCGACAGCACTGTTGTGATATCACTCTCGCTCGAATAGTACCACGGTATGTCCCACCAGTTGAGCGAGTTAAATGGGTGCGGGACGATGGCAGGTTCTTCTTGACCATCGTTCGTATCAGGAGGTGGCGCAACCTGCATGAGACTGATGATGACAATCGTGGCCAGTACTATGGCAGTGACTATGACTGGGGACTTCCGTGAGACCATTACTGACTCTTCTGGCTCTGCTTGAGGCCGTGTGACTCGTCACTGTCGCACATAAATATCCGCCGAAAGAAGCACCTCCAAGGAGAGAAACCAATCGGCAGGGCTATTAGCATCGCTCTGTGCATAGAGGCCAGTTTTGGCTTTGGTGTTGTGACATGGAGTATGACAGATGCGTTCGATGTGGTTCATGCCTGAAGTTCTGCCCTCTCTTTCAAGTCACTGGAGAAGAGCAGTTCTCACCTCGAGGAAAACTGTATCTCCTTCAGGTGATGGACCAGATAAATGACGACCCCGAGTTAGGCAAGGAGTTCCGTAGACTCCTCTTCCAATGCACGCTCTGTGGACGGTGCAAAGAGAACTGTGCATCCGATGTGGACCTACTGAGAATCTGGCACGAACAACGCGCAAAGGCGATTGAGCAGGCACCAGAGGAGTTTGCGTATCTAGATGCACTGAGAGACTCGCTTGCCAATGTGAAGAACATATACGGACTCGACCCCGAAGACCGAGCGGTCTTCTGGATTGATGAGCTAGTCGACGACATTCCAGGGATAAATGACAGGGTCTATGCGCCGGGCAAGACAGCTGAAGTCGTCGTCTTCCTCGGTTGTCTGATGTCGTTCAGAGGTAGTCAGATTGATGTGGTGAAGGCGCTATTCAAGTCACTTGAGGCCTTCGGAACGGACTACTTGGTCATGGGGTCTGAAGAGTTCTGTTGCGGTCATCCCCTCTACCTGATAGGAGATGAACATGGCGCAGAACAACTGAGGGAGCACAACAGGACTGTCATCAAAGAAGCCAAGGCGAAGAGCGTGATAACCTGCTGCCCCGGCTGTCTCATTCAGCTGTCACAGCACCATCGGCTGCAGGGGGTTGAGGTGTTGCATCACACACAGTTCTTCGACCGACTGATTGAGGAAGGAAAGGGACCCAAGGTCGACACGGTCGAGGAGTTCTCGTATCATGACCCTTGTGAACTGCACAGGATAATGGGCGTGAAGACGGAGCCACGTTCGTTGATGAAGAAACTCGGACTCAAGGTCAGAGAACTCGACCTTGCCTGCTGCGGCGGCGGAGGTCTCCTGAGGATGACCGACCCGGGTTTGAGCGACAAGATCATGGAGGTAAGGAAGAAGTCGGAGGGGCTTGCAGGAGTCACGGTCCTGACGTGCTGTCCATCATGCAGAGAACAGCTGCTCGCTGCCAACATCAAGACCAGAGACATCGTAGAGATGCTCTCCGAGGCCCTCGAAAAGGAGGGAGAATGAATTGAAGATCAGAGATGTAGTAGCCGGTGCAAATGCCTCAATCTACTATCGCATGAACTTCAAACTGATAAAAGGTGTGTTCTACCCGAGGACCGAGAATGATGTCATAGAGGCCATCCGCCTAGCCCAAGAACATGGCTTTGATGTGACCCCGAAGGGCGGGGGATCGGGTCTCAGTGGAGCATGCACGGGCGGTAACAGGGAACGCATCATCTTGAGCTCACTGCAGATGAAAGAGGTGCTCGGATTCTCCAAGGACCAGGGCTACGTTGATGTGCAAGCAGGGACAACTCCAGATGAGATCAACGCAGTGCTTCAACCGAGTGGACTACGGTTCTGGGTGGCACCCAGTAGCAGGGACGTGGCCACGGTGGGAGGAATCCTGAGTACAGATGGCGGAGGCAACGATGCATGGATCAATGGCACTATGCGTGACAACACCCTCAGAGTCAAGATGGTGCTCTATGATGGTCGGCTCATCGTTGTTGACCACAAGGGGGTGAGAAGCCCTGACAAAGAGCTGGAGGCACAGCTGAACAGCGCAGGAATGACTCTGAATGATGTTGCAGGCTCCCATGGGACACTGGGATTCATCACCGAACTGAGACTGGTAGTGAGGCCAGCGAAGACCCAGAAGTTGGTTGGTGGCGTGTCTCACTTCGCTGACTGTAGCGAGATGGGAAAAGCAATTGACCGAATGGTCCGTGCGAACAGCCCGATTGTCTACGGCGAGGCAATCACGTCAGTGCACGAGGACATAAGGGGAGAGCTGACACCACCACTACTAATCCTCGAGTTCCCGGAAGCATACGAGCACGAGATTGCAGGCATGTCACAATACACACGATATGACCCCACCGCACTCAAGGCTATGAAGGACATCCGACTGAAGCTTCCCAAGCGTAATCCCGTGAGGGGGCGGCAACTCGCCCTCTTCGAAGACTATGGGTTCTATGGGGAGAGCCTTGTGCACATGCAAGAGAGAATAGATGAGATAGATAATCTGCTTCGCAAACATGAGTTCTAGCCCTTCGCCAAGTACGGTCATGCTCCTAGCAAGTGGTACTTGGGAGACAACTCTGCAGCCTTCGGGGTCATACTTCACTCAAGGGAGATCAGACCAGAACAGAAGTCTGGAAAGGACATATACCGGGCAGTCCTCGACATCGTTGAGACCTGCGACAGACTGGGCATAACTCCCAAACCCGAACACAAGTGGCCATACAGCGACCGCACGAAGAACAAGCGACTTCAGCAGCTCAGGGAGATACTGGGTGGAGGATTCAACGACTTTGTCCTACAGCCCGACTGTAATGAGGTGCTCGGCTCGATGGTGTGACCTATCACTGAATACTTTCGGTGATGTCTCTGAGGAGCTTATATACTGTCAATAGGACCGAATTGTGATAAAGATGGTTCGCCAGCACAAGACACCACGGGGGCTCTTTGACCCATACTACATCCCGGAGAAGCTTCTTTACAGAGAGCGTGAGCTAGAGTCCATTGACTCCTTCCACCGCGACTCGTTTGAGGAGAACTATGGCGTCAACTGTCTCGTTCATGGCATAACTGGCGTGGGAATGACGGTCTTCTCAAGATACTTCCTGACGAAGATTGTTCCTCAGGCCTTCGACGCGTATACGGTGTATGTAGATGCGAGACACAAGGAAGACCTTGAGATAGTCTCTGAACTCAACGACAAGATCCATACACTTACCAACAGTCCAATCACTGTCGCCTTCGACCTCGATGTGCTCTGGATGCAGTTCAAGAGAATAGCCACGTCAAGCCAGAAGAGAACCGTCTTCGTGCTCGACAACATAGATGAGACCAATGAGGAGATCTATCTCAAGCTGGCAAGGTTGTCCAAGGAGATAGGAGCCAGCACGATTGGGGTCCTCAACAGCCACGACTACAGAATGCTCACAAAGGCGCCAGCCACCCAGATGGCGTACGACTTTGAGATACCACTGGACACCTACACCCAGTCTCAGCTGTATGAAATAGTCCGCATGCGCGTGGAGGACACATTTCCCACAGGTCTGACAGACGAGATCGTACGCTACATAACAGACCTTGTCTGCGAGTTCGACGCCAGCAGACCAAAGACATCGATTGAGGCACTCAAGGCACTATGGCCGCTGGCAAGCCAGGGGAAGGAGATAGACTCTGACGCTGTGAGAGCCGCAACCGAGAAGATCACGAGCTTCGCGCAGGACCAAGACTACTTCGAAGTCGTGGAGGCAATCTCACTCGATGACTTCATGACCCTGTTGGTACTTGAGGCTATGACTGAGCATCTCATGCGCTACAAGACCGAGACCTACATAGACAGGCAGACGCTGAACGAGATTGTTCAGATCAAATGTGAAGAGCTCGGCGTAAAGTACCTGGAGGAGGACGTTGAGAAGAGTCTCCAAACCCTCATATTCCAGAGCATCGTCTTTGAGTCGGGTTACTCAAAGAGCCTGCTGTACGTCATAGCGCCGCCAGAGATACTCTACGATGCAGCAGTTGGTATGCGTCGAGAACTGACAAGAAGAAAGTAGACCTGCATCGTCACAACGTAGTACTTGTAGAAAGAGAGTGGGAACTGAGAAGGGTAGTGACCACAGTGCCGGGTCACTACCGATGATACAACACGGAATCACTTCTTCTTCTCAGCAAACTCCTTCTTGACCCATGCCTCAATCGCTGCACCTGAGGTGAGCTTTGCGAGGGAGTCATCGATTGCAGAAGGCTTGATGACAGCAATCCAACCCTTTCCATATGGGTCTTCATTCAGGAGCCCGGGATTGTCCTTCAATGCATCATTGACCTCGGTCAGCATGCCTGCCACTGGAGCCTTCACAGGGCCAGTCCACTTGCCAGACTCGAGCGTCCCGATACTGCGTCCGGCCTCTACTTCCTTGCCTGCTGGCCGCAGACGGACGAACTTGATCTTTCCCGCCAAGTCCATCCCGAAGCTAGTGAAGCCAATCCTTACCTTGTCTCCTTCTTTCTTGACCCAGATCTGGTCCTCTCCGTAGTAGAGGTCATCTGGAAAATCAAACCCTTCGTACTTCACCAATGCTGAGTCACCGTAGGACAGGTACGGGTGAGGCTCGCATTTAAGTAGTTCGCCCGGATGAACTCTGTTGCATAGGTGGTCAGACCAGTCACCGCATGACGTAGGCTGACGCGGGGGTCTTCGGAGCAGTTGCCCAGAAGTTGGACATTCTTGTACTGGTCGTGTACCAGTTGGCTGAGCCGAGCCTGATATGTGCCGAGGTCTTTGCCCACGCTCATGCTCAGAGTGTCTCATGCTGCCACTGTGCTCGGTGTCTGCACGAAGACGACTCGACGCTGGGAGGCTGCCGGGCTCCTGACGTGTCTGCGGACGCCGGGATGCCACAGACGGGTCGAGCAGCTGCCACGCCTGTGGAGAGCGGGGCATTCGAACGTCCGACCTCCAGTCCACACACGAGGTGAGAGGCGGAGAGTACTTCTACTGCCCATCATATCACACGCACGCTCACGCTGACATCAATGCTGCTCGCAACTGTCTATGTCC